>VBAI01000027.1 GCA_005882295.1 Candidatus Segetimicrobium genomatis
TCATCCTTCCCATCTATCTCCTGCAATCGCACGGCCACGTGCTCGTGCGACGAGGTCGGGAGGTTCTTCCCCACGTAGTCGGGGCGGATCGGCAGCTCGCGATGCCCACGGTCGATCAACACCGCCAGTTGAATGCCTGACGGCCGGCCGAGGTCGACGAGCGCGTCCAGCGCCGCCCGCACGGTGCGCCCCGTATACAGCACATCGTCTACGAGGACGATCGTCTTCCCGGCGACGGGAAACGGGAGCGGGGCCGCGCGGACGGT
This sequence comes from Candidatus Segetimicrobium genomatis, assembly GCA_005882295.1. Lineage (GTDB taxonomy): Bacteria > Sysuimicrobiota > Sysuimicrobiia > Sysuimicrobiales > Kaftiobacteriaceae > Telluricultor. The sequence goes on from VBAI01000027.1 coordinate 267, forward strand.
GGACGTCGGATGCGCGGGCCGGTCGTCACGATGCCTGGTGATGTCCAGCGTGCCCACCGGCACCTGCACGCGCTCGATCTCGGCGATCATCCCGGCCAGACGGTGGGCCAGCGGTACCCCACGCCTGGGCACGCCGGCCAGCGCGAGATGTTCGGCGCTCTTGTTCCGCTCGAGGATCTCGTGCGTCATGCGCACCAGTCCCCGGCGGATCGCATCGGCATCCATGACGCGCGCCTTTTCCCGCATCGCCGGAACGGTCATCTGTGTCGCCCCTTTCGCCGGTCCTGTGCCGCTCCCTGCGCCCTGGCCCGTTCGACAGCCGCGGTGAAGTCCGCTGGTGGCGGGGCCTCGAACGCCATCTCCTTCCCGGAGGCGGGGTGGAGGAACTGCAGGCGATGCGCGTGTAGCGCCTGCCGCCCAATGCCCAGTTCGTCCGGCCGGCCGGCGTAGACAGGGTCTCCTGCGACCGGATGCCCAATATGTGCGAAGTGCACCCGGATCTGGTGGGTGCGACCGGTGACGAGATGGGCTTCCACCAGCGTGTAGCGGGCCAGGCGTTCCAGGACCCGGTACCGGGTGATCGCCTCTCGACCGCGGGACACGACCGCCATGCGCGTGCGATGTCGGGGGTGCCGGCCGATTGGCGCGGTGATCGTGCGCTCGTCGTGCGGCAGCACCCCATGCACCAAGGCCAGGTACGTCCGGTTCACGGTCCGCCGGGCTACTTGAGATGACAGCGATGCGTAGGCGACAGGTGTCTTAGCTACGACCAGCAGTCCTGAGGTGTCTTTATCTAACCGGTGGACGATCCCCGGCCGCTGCCTGCTCCCGACTCCGGCCAGGCCCGGAACGCGGGCCAGCACGGCGTTCACCAGCGTGCCTGACGGCCGCCCGGCGCCAGGATGGACGGTGAGGGCTGGAGGCTTGTTGATGACCAGCAGGTGTTCATCCTCGAACACGACAGGAAGGGGGATATCTTCAGGCGCCACCGTGGCGGGGGGCGGAGGAGGCACCACGACCTCAACGCGTTGTCCCCGCCGGAGGTGGAGCGCTGGTTTGGCCGTACCCCGATCGACGGTGACATGGCCGGTTTCGATGAGCGCCTTTATGCGGGACCGGGAGTGCGCGGGCAGATGCGCGGTCAAGAAAGTATCGAGCCGGACGTCCTCGTGGGCGGCGTCAACATAATAGATGTGATGCTCAGTCATGAGGATAATTGCGGGACTGGGGACTGGGGATTAGGGGCTGGGAACGACAATGTGCGCTCTGTTGCTGTGACTAGTCCCCAGTCCCCAATCCCTAGTCCTGCAGGTTCGTTTCAGTGGGCGTCCTGCTGCATCGCCGGCGTTTCTGACGGCGCCGGCTCGGGCTGAGGGCGGGTCACGACCACGAGGCCTACGATCCCCGCCGCCGCCGCGAGGACATTGGCCGCCTGGGCGAGCGTCAGTGGTCCCACAACGGCCGGGCTCTCAACAAAGAACTCTACCGCAACCCGCGTTAAGGCATGCAGCGTGAGCCACAGGAAGAACAGTGTGCCTGCGCCCGTCGTGCGGTGCTCCTGGAAACGCAGCACAATGTATGTTCCCACGGAGGCAATAAGGAGGTACATCGGTGCGGGATGCCGCTGTTCAAACACCATCTGCACCGCCCACGGCACGGTGGTCGGCCGGCCGAGGTAGAGCCCGTGCAGCAGGGCCCCGATCATCGCCACCGCGTAGCCTGCCGCGAGCGGCGGGGCAAACACGTCGAGGAAGCGGCGCAGCAGTATCTGCCGGGAGCGCGCATACAGGGCGGCCACGGCACCTCCGCCGAGGAGCGCCCCGTAGAAGGCGAGCCCTGAATCCTGCCAGATGGTCACAATGCGCACCGGCTCCTGCACGAAGGTCGGCAGGTTGGCCACCACGTAGCCCAGGCGGCCGACCACGATGCCGCCGATGATCATGTACAGTGCAATGTCCAGCATCTGCGAGGGATCGATCCCCAGCGGGGCAGCCCGCCGGCGGGCCAGGGCGATGCTGACCACAAACGCCAGCAGTAAGAAGAGGCCAAACGAGGAAATGGGGAACGGGCCAATCTGGAACAGAATCGGTCTCATCGATCACCCCGGGGCTGCGCTGTCGCCTGGGTGCGGGCCACCAGCGAGAGAATCAAGAGCGCCGCACCAATCGTCACCGCGATGTCGGCCAGGTTGAACACCGGCCAGATGTGCAGATCGAGATAGTCGATCACCGCGCCGAAGCGCACCCGGTCGATCAGGTTCCCCACCGCGCCGCCGGCAAGCAATGCCAGAGCTCGCTGTGCCTGCGGATCCTGCGCCCATCCTGCCTCATGACGGAAGAGCAGCACCAGCAGGGTGGCGACGATGACGGCGGGCACGAACGCCGGGACTTGCGGAAGTAGGCTGAAGGCGACACCGGGGTTGTGCATGCGCGTGAGGCTGAGGATGGGGAGCAGGACGATGCTGGCGCCCATCGGGAGCGTCCGGATGACGAGTGCCTTCAGCGCCTGGTCGAGCGCGACCACGCCGGTGATCAGCATGACGGTTCCCGTGCGAGGCCCCGATGATCGCGACGGCACGTGTCTCAGTGAGACGCCTTCTCCTCCAGCTCTTTGCACCGAATGCACAGCGTCGCGTAGGGAAGGACCTTCAGACGGGCAAAGTCGATCGGGTTGCCGCAACGCAGGCAGCGCCCGTAGGTGCCCTCTTCAATCCGCTGCAATGCCTCTTCGACCTGGGCCAGCGTATGCTGCACACTGGACTCCAGGGCCACGCTCTTCTCCCGTTCAAACGTGCTGCTGGCCACATCGGCGAGGTCCTCATCGTACCCACCACCGATGTCCATGCCCACCTGCTCATCAACTTCGGGGGCGTGCTCCTCCATCGCCTCCAGCTCGGCCATGAGGCGGTCCCGCTCCTGCTCCAGCATCTTTCTGAGTTCGGAGACTTCCCGGCGGCCCAGCGGCTTTCCGCGAAACGGTACCTTTGCCGCTTTGGTTACCGGGAGTGGACGGGCCGTCTTGGCGCTGGCTCTGCGGGCGACGACCTGCGTGGACCGCAGGCGCGATGCGGGTTTTGCTCGACTTTTCATCGTCTTTGGTGCCATGCATGATCCTCCTGATCCCCGCCGAAACACATCGGCGCGAGCGTTGCCAATGCCGTACACACGTACGTTGCCGCTCGGCTGTCGGTAGTGTATCCGATGACCCCTCTATTAGCAAGCCCCGATATCAAACCTAATTATTCCACCGATCGACGCGAGGCTGAGGCCTTAATCAACGGGGTGCCGCCGGAGAAGTGGCAGCCTTGACTATCGGGTCGACGCGTGTTGAGGCGTCCCGGTCGCAAGGCGGACGGCCGCGCGGGCGAGGACGAGGTTCGAATCCAGCAGCGGGACCTGGAGATCATGAGGCTTCATGACATACGGGAGTTCGGTGCACCCCAACACGACGGCCTGGGCACCCTGCGCCAGGAGATGGGTGGCAACACGCACCAGGCCCTGGGTCACTTCCGGGCCCATCTGTCCGGCCTTCACGCCATAGATCGCGCGGTTGACGACCCGCTGGCCCGCGGGATCGGGCCCGACGACCTCGATACCGCCTCTCCCGCAGGCACGCTGGTACAGGCCGGACGCCATCGTGGCCTCGGTCGCCAGGACGCCCAGCACCCGCACATCAGGTACAGCTTCGCGCGCCGCGGTCGCTACCTCGTCCATGATGTGCAGCACGGGAATGGACACCGCCGCCGCGATGCGCTCGTAGAAAAAGTGCGCGGTGTTGCACGGGATGACGAGGAAGTCTGCGCCGGCCTGCTGGAGGTTTTTCGCGGTGGCCACCAGCGCGGGCGTCGGATCCTCGCCATCGCCGAGGATGGCGGGCGACCGGTCGGGGATCTTCGGATTGTTGTCGATGACCAGGCGGAAGTGGTCTTGATCGACCTGCGCGGGGGTCAGTCGCAGGATCTTCTCAAACAGATCGAGCGTGGCCCACGGCCCCATGCCGCCCAATACCCCGATCACCTTGTCCGCCATCTCCCGCTCCAAAAAACCATTGTGGATTGTGAATTGTCGATTCTGAATTTGCAAACCGGGTCCGGCAACTCAATTCACAATTTACAATTCACAATTCCGTCTACGTTCCCCCTTTGTGGGGGCGCGCCATTTTGGCGATCCCGACTCTTACCTGCCGCCCATCCAGCAGCAAGGTGTGCCGGACGCGGGCGGGGTCGGCCCGCATCTCCACGGCCAGCGTTTCCCGCTCAATATATGCCCGATGCGCGCCTAGAATCGGCTCCAGGCCGCCGTCATGGAAGACGGCGATACGGTCGTCCACTGCCAGCCCCGCATCTTTGCGGAGGTTCTGGATCTGGTGGACGAGTTCCCGGGCCTGGCCCTCCAGCACCAGATCCGGGGTCAGCGTGGTCTCGAGCACGGCGAACTCGCCGGCCTGCCCTTCCGCCGCGTACCCCTGTGCCTCGTGCATCCGGGCCACGACCTCGTCACGCGAGAGGATGACCTCCTCGCCGTTAAGCGGGACGCTGAGACGGCCGTCCCGCTCCAGCGCGCGCAGGACGGTGGCGGGATCGAGGGACCGCACGGCGCGGGCCACGTCCTGAACACGCGCACCCAGGCGCGGCCCCAGCAGATCGAAGCGGACCTTGATCTCAAACGACACGTAGCGGCTGGGATCGTCCACGAACCGGACCGCCTTGACATTCAGCTCGTCGGCCAGCTGCGCCAGCAGCTCCTCGTGGTCGCGCAGCGCGCGGTGCCGGGTCACCAGCAAGACGGCCGGCAGAGGTTGGCGGACCTTGATCCGGGCGTGGCCCCGGGCCGCCCGGCCAAGGGTGACGAGGGTCCGCACCCCTTCCACCAGCGCATCCAGATTCTCGTCTACCAGGGTCCGATCCGGGGTGGGAACATCACACAGATGCACGCTCTCCGGCGCATCCGGCTCCACCGGCCTCACCAGGTCCTGATAGATCCGTTCGGCGAGGAATGGGACAAACGGCGCGAGCACAAGCGTCAAGGTACGCAGGGCATGATACAGGGTGTGGTAGGCGGCGCGCTTGTCGTCATCATCCTCGCTCTTCCAAAACCGCCTCCGGCTGCGGCGCACGTACCAGTTGGAGAGGTCATCCACAAACGCTTCCACCGGCCGGCTGGCGCCTGCGGGATCGTACTCGTCCAGGTGCTCCTGCACTGTGGCGGCCAGCCGGTTCGCACGGGAGAGCAGCCATCGATCCAGTGTCCCGAGCCGGGGCCGGGTGTGCATCAATGAGGGGAAGTCAAAACTTTCCAGGTTGGCATAGGTGACGAAGAAGGCGACCACATTCCACAGCGGGATCACAAATCGCCGCCGGACGTCGTCCAGCAGCCCGTAACCGAAGTTCAGGTTGGCGGCCGGGTTCTGGACGCAGTAGGCCCAGCGCATCACATCCACGCCGGCGCGGTCGGCCGCTTCGTTGAACTCGATGGCGTTGCCCTTGCTCTTGTGCATGTCCTCGCCGCGCTCGTCGCGCACCAGCGCGTAGCCCAGGCAGGTGCGGAACGGCTCACGCCCGTCCAGCACGGCCGCCATCACCAGCAGCGAGTAGAACCAGTTGCGGTACTGGCCGGGGAAGCTCTCGGTGATGAAGTCCGCCGGGTACCACTGCTGCCAGATGTCGGGATGCGTCCGGTACCCCATGGTGGAGAACGACACGATGCCGGCGTCCAGCCAGGGGTTGCCGACGTCCGCAATGCGCGAGACCGTCGCCCCGCACTTGCTGCACCGGATTTTCACAGCATCGATCCATGGCCGGTGAGGCGAGTGACCCTCGAAGTCCTGCCACCCCGCCACCGCTCGCGCTCGAAGCTCCTCCGCCGATGCGATGACGTCCACGTGGCCGCATTTCGCGCACTCGTAGATCGGGAGCGCCAGACCCCAGTACCGCTTCTTGCTGATCATCCAGTCGTGCATGTTGCGCAGCCAGTCCAGCTCGCGGTCCAGGCCGAAGTCTGGGATCCAGTGGATCCGTTGGGTGATCTGTTTGAGCTGCTCACGCACGGGATCCATGGCGATGAACCACTCGTCTACCAGCCGGAAGACGAGTTCGGTCTCGCAGCGCCAGCAGACCGGATAGCGGTGGGTGTACGGCTCGACCTTATAGAGCCGGCCGGTCGCGCGCAGGTGCTGGATGATCGGCTCCGCCGCCTCACCGGTCTTCTTGCCGACGAGCGACCCAAAGCCGTCGATGAACACGCCAAACTCATCGATCGGGGCAATCACCGGAAGCCCGTGTTCCTTGCTCAGCGCAAAGTCTTCCGCGCCGCAGCCGGGGGCGATGTGCACGATGCCGGTGCCTTCCTCCGCGCCGACATCCTTCCACGGAATCACATGGTGCTCGATGCCCCGCTGCGGTGGCAGGTCATCGAACGGACCGCGATACCGCGCCCCGACCAGCCGGCTGCCGGGCAGCCGCTCGACGACCGTGTAGTCTCCGCTCAGCGCGCCGAGCGTGCCTTCGGCCAGCACGAGCTCCTCTCGCCCCTGGCGCACCACGGCATAGACCAGGTCCGGATGCACGGCCGCCGCCACGTTGCTGGTGAGGGTCCACGGCGTGGTGGTCCACACCAGCAGCGATCGGTCCGCACGGTCGACAAGTGGAAACCGGAGGAACACTCCCGGGTGGGTCTTTTCCTGGTACCCTTCCGTGACGATCTCGTGCTCACTGATGCCGGTCGAGCAGCGGGGACACCAGGGCATAACATCATGGCCCTTGTAGACCATCCCGCGCTCCCAGCACTTCTTGAGGAACGCCCAGATCTGATAGTTGTTCTCGTCGGAGAAGGTAAAATACGAGCCCCCGAGCTGGGGAGAGCCCAGCTGACCCACGAGCTGTTCGGCGGTGGCCGCGACCGACCCGCTGCGGCCCTGCACACTGAGGCGCCGCGCCGGATCTGCGCGCATCGCCTCGGCCAGCCGGCGCAGCAGGGCGGGATCCTCCCAATCCATCCACATCCCCAGCCGGATCGACTGCTCCGTGATTTGCGCGGCGTACGTCAGCACGCGTTCCTTGCAGAGATTCACAAACGGCCCGATGCCGAACGTCTCGATGTCGCGCTTGCTGCGAAAGCCTAGATCGCGCTCGACGTTCACCTCCACCCACAGCCCCTGACAGTCGTAGCCATTCTGGTAGCGCTGGCGGAATCCGCGCATCGTCCGGTAACGCTGAAACAGGTCTTTATACGTCCGGCCCCAGGCATGGTGCACGCCCATGGGGTTGTTGGCGGTGATCGGACCATCCAGGAACGACCAGCGCTGCCGGGACCGCTCGTTGCGGCGCACGTACTTGCCCACGATCCCCTGTGCCTGCCACCAGGCCAGGACCTCCCGCTCCAGCGCGGGAAAGTCGATCTTTGAAGGCACCGGCTTGAACGTCGGCATGAATGCGCTCCAGGAAAATGAAAATCGTCCGCCCATCTGGGACGGACGGGATCATCCGCGGTACCACCCAGCGTCAGAGCCGCTCACCCGGAAAATATGCAGCGGCTCAGCGCTCAACTCGGAACGGGACCAACATTGTGGATTTCGTTGGTCCTATTCCGCGCTCCCGGTTACGGGGGAGACTCCGGCGGAACCTACTTCAGTGATTAGTGACTCGTGATTCGTGATTCGCAACAAGTACCAGTCGAATCACCAATCACGAATCACGAATCACGCGTTCGGTCCGCAGCTCTGGGGGGATCTTCTGTTGGCCTGGGCCGCCGGCTCACACCGCATCTCCGGCTCGCTATGGACCGCAACCAGCCTACTCTTCCCCGTCATCGCCAGTTGTGAGGCGAATTTTAGCACGCAGGGAAAATCAGCGTCAATATAGAGGAAGAACCGCGGCGGGAGTCGGGGGAACTCTCATTGCGCGCGCCGCGGTGCATGCTATAATGTGGCGCACGCATCGGAATAGAGCCTCCCGTCCAATCTTCCAACGATCTGGCTGGAAGATTCGCACGAACTTCCAGGCGCGGACGGTCCCCGGCTGCATCTTCCGACGTCCCCCCGCAGGGCATCAGAGTGCCAGATAGGCGAAGCAAACCGGAGGTTGCGAGCGCCATGCGCGCAGTCGTCGTGGGATGCGTGTCCTTCGTCGTCGGGCTGCTCGTACTAGGTGTGTTTCCCCACCCCTCTCCCGCCCAAACGGCGGAGACACAAAGGCGATTTGTTGTCTTGTTCAAAGGCGCGAGGATTCCGCCTGGAGCCGGTTCCCTGATTGAGTCAGCGGGAGGAAAACTGGCGCGGATTTTCCCCGAGGTAGGCATCGCGGTCGCGATCTCTGATTCTCCAACGTTTTCGGACGTTCTGAGCCGCTCCGGACCAGTCGACGCTGTCGGCGAGGATCGTGAACATCCACTGCCCGCTCAGTATGCGGCCGAATTTGAACCGGAGGCATCTGGGTCCGCCCTTGCGTTCGCACCGGATCCCTCCAAGGACGACCTCTACTTCTTGCGTCAGTGGCACATCCGCCGCGTGCGCGCCGACGTCGCCTGGGCCGCTGGCGTCACAGGTTCGTCGGACATCGTCGTGGCGATCATCGATACCGGTGTCGCGTCGAACCATCCTGACCTCATTCCCAACCTTCGGTTCAGCAATTGCTTCTCGCAGGCTGGGAGAAAAGACGAGGATTGTGTGTCCTACCCCAGCATTTTGTTTAATCTCCAGAACACCGGAGGCGCGCATGGCACCATGGTCGCTGGCATCGTGGCCGCGGCCTTTGGGCACGGGAGGGTCGTCGGCGTGGGACCGAACCTTTCGATCGCCAGCTACAATGTATTTCGCGAAGATCCGATCACCCACCAACCGATTGCTTCCGAAAGCGCAATTTTCGCCGCCATGCTGGACGCCGCCACACTGGACCCCCTCACGCACAGGACCAGGGCGCAGGTGATCAATCTCAGTCTCGGCAGCCTTATCCTCCGCCCACAAGACAACGCGCTCTGGAAAGCGTGGAATCGCGTCGTCAGCCAAGTGGTGCGGCAAGGAGTGACCATTGTCGCTTCGGCAGGCAACGAAGGAATCAGCACCAACGGACCGGTGGCCCATGTTCCATCGGACGTCCCCCAGGTCATCAGTATCGGCGCTACCGGCATCCGACCGTGCCCGTTCGTCCCTGACCCTCAGCACGTTCCGTTCGATGTTCTCGGGACCGTTTTCCGTTTGATGGATGATACGATCCGCGAAGTTCCATATAGCGACTTCGGGGCGGCCGTAGACTTGGTTGCGCCTGGAGGAGACTCCGGTTCGCTCATTCTTCCTCAATGCTTCCGCCCGAACACTACGCTCCCCGAGCCGAGGACATCTTGGGGGATTCAGAGCACTGCTGTGATGAGCGCCCTGGGATGTGCTACCACAGTCCCACTGCCGACCTGTGCGACAGGGTATTTGCGCGGACCATTTGGGACCAGTTTCGCGGCGCCCCACGTCGCCGGCGTCGTAGGATTAATGCTCTCTCAGAATCCCAACCTCAACCCGCATCAGGTGGCTGCGATCCTCAAACGCACTGCACAACCGCTGGGAGACCGGCAGGAATTCGGGCACGGAATGGTCGACGCGGCTGCCGCCGTCGATGCGGCTACTGCCGCCGTCGCACCCTAAGAATCAAACGAAGCTCAGCAGAAAAATTTGGAGGCGGGACCCGGCTGTCCACCGCACCGAGGGGGATCCCGCGCCGGATCCGGGGGGGACACGGACCAGGCCCCGCCCACCTTTTGAAAGTCGACTACCGGGAACGCGGTAACACGGGATCGCGGGATCGCGCCACTGCCTCAACGTCCGCAGTCGCGTTCCCGCGTTCCCCCGTTTCCCCGTTCCCGTCTGTTGGTTCCTCCGGGCCGTTGGCCCGCTCCACCTGCACCACGCGCCACACCTCAGCCAGCGAGGTCACCCCCGCCGCCGCCTTCTTCAGCCCGTCCTCCAGCAGCGTCGTCATCCCCGCCGCCACCGCCGCCTCCTTCAGCGTGTGGTGCGGCACCCGGTTGATCACCAGGTGGCGCAGCTCATCGTTCATCTCCGCGATCTCGAAGATCGCCACCCGTCCCCGGTACCCCGTGTAGTTGCAGAACTCGCATCCCCGCCCCAGGTAATATGTCCCCGCCGGCGCCGCCGTCCCGAACCGCGCCCGCAGCTCCTCCGCCCCCGCCGCGTCCGCCTCCCGGCACTTTGGGCACAGCACCCGCACCAACCGCTGCGCCGCCACGCCCTCCAGCGCCGACGCCACCAGGTACGGCTCGATCCCCATGTCCAGCAGCCGCGTGATCGCCCCCGGCGCGTCGTTGGTGTGCAGCGTGCTCAACACCAGGTGCCCGGTCAGCGCCGCCTGGATGGCGATCCGCGCCGTCTCCTGGTCGCGCACCTCGCCCACCATGATGATGTCGGGGTCCTGACGCAGGAAGTGCCGCAGCGAGGACGCAAACGTCACCCCCGCCCGCACGTTCACCTGCATCTGGGTAATCCCCGCGATCTGGTACTCCACCGGGTCCTCAACCGTCAGGACGTTGACCTTCTCGTTATTTAACTGGTTGAGGATGGCGTACAGGG
>VBAI01000012.1 GCA_005882295.1 Candidatus Segetimicrobium genomatis
CCAGCCTACTACTCCCGATCATCGCACGACTGACGTGTGTCATTATAGCCATCGGCCAACAATACCGTCAACCCGGGGAGACCAGGCAGGGAGGGAGCAAACCGCGATGGGGTGCCTAGTTCTGTGCAGCCTGTGCCGGCCCGGCAATGACCACAACCTCGTAATGGTGGGTCCGCAGCGCATTCGCGAGGCGAGCGGCATCCTTCTGATCGGCAAAGGTCCCGATGTACACAATGAACAGCTTCCCCGACTCGAGGATGTTCGCTTTGAACCCGTCCCGCGCCAGCAGCTGGATGAGGGTGTCGGCATTCTCGCGCAGCCGGAAGGCGCCAATCTGGACGTGATACACGACGGCGGGCGTGACGCTAGGCCCGGGCGTAGCCCGCGGGGGGCTGGCTGCGGGCGCTGGCTGCGTCTCAACAGCAGAAGTCGCGGGCGTGGAGAAGTCCAACGCCGGCTGCGGGGCGACCGGTGCGGCCTGAGGCGCCGCGGCTTGAGGCGTGGAAGACGGTTCGGTGCGGAGCGCGGCGGCGGTGGCTGGCCGGTCCGCTGGTGCGGAGAATACACTATACGCTCTGGCTCCCAGGTACCCCGCCACCAGTCCCGCGGCAAACAGCGCAACAAGGAAGGCCACTACCACTGGTGCGCGGACCCGCGACGGCGCCGGGCGCGCCGGGGATGCGCCACTCATAGCCCGAAAGATTTCCTCGATCAGCCGCTCGGCGGTGGAGCGATCCGGCCACTGGGCTGCCATGTCATCTGGCACCTGGATGCTGATGCTGAATTTCTTTCCTGATCCGGTTTTCGGGCGTTCATTCACGGTCGAGCCCTCCAGTTCAGCTTTTAACACTCGGCGTCTTACTCGACTTAGGACCTCGGCCAAAACGTGCGACTCTGACCCCTCACTCTTCATCCCTCTCCCTCCAAGGAGAGGGACTGAGGATGGGCGCATCCGCGCCCCCACCTGCCGCGCCCACTCCTACCGCCCACGACTTGCCAACGATGCGAGGCCAAAGAATACCGCGACCAACCCAGAGACCATAACGGCGATAGATGCATAATACTGCTGACGGAGCCGCGCTACCTGCTTGGCGGCATCCTGATCGAGGGCTGCGGCAAGCTGACGCCCAAGCGTCTGTGCCTCCTCGAGCCGCGGAATCGTCGCCATGAAAACCACAAATCCCAGGCCCGTGATCACCAGGCCTAACACGATCCAGCGTCGCGAGGCCACAGTCGCAGCATCCTCCTCTAGATCCTCTTCTCAAAGTACAGATACGTGCGCTCGGTCCTCACCTCAAGACTCCTGGCAAATCGAGCGGCCTCCGTATCCAGCGCCCAATAGGTCGTGATCGGCGTCAGCTTCCTCGCGGCGAAAAACTGCAGCGTCTCCTGGGCCAGCGCCCGCCCAAGCCCCTTGTGCCGGTGGGCGTCTCGTACGCCGACGGTCCAGCGCCCGACGCCATCCTTGGCCTGCGCCAGCGCCAGACCCACGGGGAATGCCTCGCGTTCCGCGAGGAACACCCGCATGTCGGACTGCTTCGAGAGATTGTGGAGGTCCTCGGACCGGACAGGGACACGGAGTGTCTCCTCGTGCAGCCGGGCCACGCTGCGGGCGTCAGCCTGTGACGCCCGGCGGATGGTATAGCCGGCCGGGGCCGGGGCCTCGCCGCGTACCGCCCCGGATGCGACCACCAGCGCATTGGCGAAGCTGAATCCATGACGGCGCGCCAGGAGGAGACCCGCCGGATTGGTCTCCGCGCAGCGCAGAGTGACCAGGTCCTGTCGCTCATCCTGGAACTTCTTGACCAGGAATTCGTGCACGCCGTTGGTGACCGTCTCTTCCAGTTGGGCCCGTCCGTCCGGCTCGCGGCTGGCCGCGGGGGTGTGGATCAGAAACTCCTCGACCAGCAACTGCCGGCCGACCTTCCCCAGAATGATCAGTCCCCCGGGTCGTTGATTCAGGTCGATGAGAAACACCGGTTTTTCCGACTGCACCCACCAGAAGTCCTGCGGGGTGGAGGGGCCATAGCGGTCGAAGCACGCCGAGTAACCGCCGTGATACGCGCGGTCGTAGATCTCCACGAGACTCGGGACATCGCTGGGACCCGCAGCCCTGATGGTGAGACGCATCGGCTAACGCTGGAGGATGGGGGCATCGGCCCATAGGCGCTCCAGGCTGTACAGCGCCCTGGCCTCCGGGCCGAAGATGTGGACAACGATGGCCCCGAAATCGAGCAACACCCACCGGGCCCGGGCGTGCCCCTCCTTGGCCAGCAACCGGACGCCGGCGCCGCTCATCGCCTCTTCGACCGCCTCGCCGATGGCCCGAATCTGGACGCCCGTCTCCGCCGAGCAGATCACGAAGTAGTCCGCCACCGGCGTGACCCGGCCGATCTCCAGCACCATGACGTCGGTCGCCTTCCTGGCCTCCATCGCCTCGGCGGCGATGAGGGCGAGCGCCTTCGTGCCGCTCACCGGCGCCCGCCCGCATACAGCTCGTGCTTCATGATGTAGGTTTCGACCGGCTCAGGGACGAGGTAGCGGATCGGCCGGCCGCCGGCGACACGCTGGCGGATATCTGTGGACGAGATGGCCAGGGCGGGAATCTCGATCACGTGAATATTGGCCAGGCGATTTCCCGTGATGTTGAACTTGCGCAGATCGTCGACGTCGATCGGAAACCCCGGACGGCTGGCCGCGATGAACTCGCACAGCGTCAGTAGCTCTGCCGAGCGCTCCCAGGCGCCGCGGACGATTTGCAGAATGGCATCGGCGCCGGTGATATAGAAGAGGTCCCCCGCCTGATGTGCGCGCCGGAGTTCGAGGATGGTGTCGATAGAGTAGGATGGCCCAGGACGGTCGATCTCAATCCGCGACACGGCGAAGTACGGGTTCGTCACCGTGGCTAGCAGCGTCATGTGGTACCGGGGCTCGGGCGGCGTGACGCCGTCGAGCGCCTTGTGCGGTGGATAATGGTTGGGCACAAACAGCACCTGTGCGAGCCCGAACTGCACGCGGGCCTCTTCTGCCGTCACCAGGTGCCCATAGTGGATGGGATCGAAGGTCCCGCCCATCACACCAATCCGCGCCACTCTAACCTCCTACAACTGGAACGTTGGAGAGTTGAAGAGTTGGAAAGTCGAAAACCCCAGTGACATCGACCGATGGCGTTAGCTCTCCAACTTTCCAACTCTCCAACCTTCCAACTTCTCAGTCGGCGAGCCTGCAGAGTGCGGGGCCGCATTCTGAGCGCGCGCCGACAGCAGCTCGGCCGCCGCCGTCAGCAGCGCGTCGACGCCCTCGCCTGACACGGCGGAGAGCGCGAAGACCCGGTACCCCAGGGCGCCGATGGCCGCGCTTGCTGCAGGGACGCGGGCCCGCGCCTCGGGCAGATCAATCTTGTTCAGCGCGACCAGCATGGGCCGCGCTCTGAGCGACGCATCGTAGAGCCAGAGTTCCTTGTTGACCGTCTCAAAGTCGGTAATCGGGTCTCGCCCCGACCCCAGATCGACGAGATGGATCAGCGCGCGGGTGCGCCCGACATGCCGCAGGAAGGTATGCCCCAACCCCGCGCCGTGATGGGCCCCTTCGATGAGACCCGGAATGTCGGCCAAGACGAAACTACGGCCGTCCGGAAGCCCCACAACACCCAGGTACGGCTCGGTCGTCGTAAACGGGTAGTCCGCAATCTTGGGACGCGCGGCCGACACGCGGCTGAGCAGTGTCGACTTGCCGGCGTTGGGGAATCCCACCAGTCCGGCATCGGCGATCAGCCGCAACTCGAGTTCGATCCGGCGTTCTTCTCCAACTAGACCGGGCTCCGCCAGCCGCGGGGCGCGCCGCGTGGAGGTGGCAAACCGGGCGTTCCCCTTCCCTCCTTTGCCGCCCCGCGCTGCCACGACCTGCTGTCCGTGATGGAGCAGATCTGCGAGGCTCTGCCCGCTGTCCGCATCTTTCACCACCGTGCCGACCGGCACGGGAATGACCAGGGAGCCTCCCCGTCGCCCGTGGCGGGTGCTCCCTTCCCCATGGCTGCCCCGCTGCGCCCGGTAGTGCCGGCGGTACTGAAAATCCAGCAGCGTGGAGAGGCTCTCATCAGCCACAAGGATCACGTCGCCGCCGTGGCCGCCGTCGCCGCCGTCCGGCCCGCCTTTGGGCACAAATTTCTCGCGACGGAAGCTCACACAGCCATTGCCGCCATCGCCGCCCTTGACGTTGATGACCGCCTGGTCAATGAACATGACACTCTAAAAGATAAGAATTCGGCCCGGCGCCGGACGCTCCGGCATCGGACCGAACCCCTGGGATTACACGATCGTCAGTCTCAGGCCGTGACCGCGATCGGATAGACGCTGACCTGCCGGCCGTCGCGCCCCCGTCGTTCCCAAGCGACTTTCCCATCTACCAGGGCGAAGAGCGTGTGATCCCGGCCCCGCCCCACGTGCGCGCCCGGGCTGACCTTGGTGCCGCGCTGCCGGACCAGCACGCTACCCGCCGTCACAACCTGTCCGGCGAATCGCTTGATGCCGAGCCGCTTGCTCTTGCTGTCCCGCCCGTTGCGGGACGAACCCATACCCTTCTTATGCGCCATGACCACTCACCCCATTTACGTTGAACCGTTGAAGCGTTGAAACGTTGAAGCGAGAATACCGTGCTGGTTCACTGATTCAACGTTTCAACGTTCCAACGGCAGTTAGGTTTCAATCTTGTCGATCCGTAGCGTCGTAAACTGCTGCCGGTGGCCGGTCTTATGCCGGTAGTGCACCTTGGATTTGTATTTCATGACGATGATCTTCTTGGTCTTGCCGTGCCCCATCACCGTCGCCGTCACGCGGGCGCCTTCCAGGACCGGCGAGCCAACCCTGGCCGCCTGCCCGTCGGCCACCAGCAGGACTCGCTCGAGGGTCACGGAGGTCCCCGGCTCGGCCCGCAATCGCTCCACCTTCAGCGTGCGCCCCTCTTCAACCCGGTACTGCTTGCCGCCTGTTTCCACGACCGCGTACATTACGGACCTCGTGATTCGTGATTCGTGATTCGCTACAGCAGATCCGGTTTGACCGGATCACGAGTCACTGGGCCTTCAGGCCCGGCGTATTCTAGCATATCAGGGTCGGCGCAGCAACCGGCGCAGCCGCGCGGCTAGACCGTCACTACGGCCGCTCTGCGTCAGCGCCAGATCGTGCTCCTCATCGCCCT
Organism: Candidatus Segetimicrobium genomatis; assembly: GCA_005882295.1. Classification (GTDB taxonomy): domain Bacteria; phylum Sysuimicrobiota; class Sysuimicrobiia; order Sysuimicrobiales; family Kaftiobacteriaceae; genus Telluricultor. The sequence continues at coordinate 5,197 of VBAI01000012.1, forward strand.
CGCCCACGCCAATCGCTTCCGCCGGCCCGTAGTCCAGCCACACCACCTGCTCCCGTTCCTGGCGGATCGGCGCGCGCTCCAGTTCCTCCAGCGACGGTCCTTCGGCCACGCGCAACCGCTCGAGGTGCATCCCTTCACGCGCCCGCACGCGGAGCCGCCGGCCGGTCTGCTGTTCTATGTGCCGGACCCACCCCTCGCCCTCGCGGAAGAGAAACCCATGCACATCGGGGTTCACGTCGGCTAAGATGGCGGCCGCCCTTGTCGTCGTCATCACCTTGCGCAACTCGCGGCGCACTTTCATGCCCATCGTCTCCGGGGAGAAGACCCGCCCGCGGCCCTCGCAGTACGGACAGGGCATCCGCAGCACTTCCTCCAGATCCTGGTAGACGCGCTTGCGGGTGATCTCCACCAGCCCCAGCCCGGTGAGATCGATGATGTGGAGCTTGGAACGGTCGCGGCGCACCGCCTCGTGCAGCGCGCCCATCACTTTCTTCCGGTGCGGCTCGGCCTCCATGTCAATGAAGTCGACGAGGATGATGCCGCCGATGTCCCGCAGCGTGATCTGGCGCACGATCTCGCCCACCGCCTCCATGTTCGTCCGCAGGATCGTGCTGGCCAGATCCGTCTTGCCGACGTACTTGCCGGTGTTCACGTCGATGACTGTCAGGGCCTCGGTGCGGTCCACGACGATGTAGCCGCCCGACTTCAGCCAGACCTTGCGCCGCAGGGCCTTCTCCAGCTCCCGCTCGACTCCGGTGTGCTCAAAGATCGGCTCGGGTCCCTGATAGAGTTGCAGGCGCGACTTTAGTTTGGGCGCGAACGAGTTCAACAGGTCCCCGACGCGGTGATGTTCCTCTGGGGAGTCGATCAGAAAGCGGCTGACCTCTTCGGTAAACTGGTCGCGGACTACGCGGCGGATCAACCGCAAGTCCTGGTACACGAGCGCGGGCGCGCGGCTGGCGCGCGAGCGTTCTTCCACGCGGTTCCACATCTGCAGTAAGAACTCGACGTCATCAGCCAGGTCCTTCTCGCTCGCGCCCTCCGCCGCCGTGCGCACGATGATGCCCATGCCTTTGGGCCGCAGTTTCTCAGCCAGCTGCCGCAGCCGCTTGCGCTCCTGGTCACGCTCGATCCGCCGGCTCACGCCCACGTAGTTCACGGTAGGCATCAAGACGAGATAGTAGGCCGGCAGGGCGACGTACGTCGTCACCCGCGCCCCTTTGCTGCCCATCGGCTCTTTGGTCACCTGGACCAGAATCTCCTGACCCGCGCGCAGCCGCTCGGCGATGGCGCCCTTCCCAAAGGACTCCTCGATCTCTTCCCCGGCCAGGCGCTGCGAGCGGATGTCCCCCACGTGCAGGAAGGCGTTGCGCTCCAGGCCGATGTCGACGAACGCTGCCTCCATGCCGGGGAGCACGTTCGCCACCCGGCCCTTGTAGATGTTGCCGGCCAGTGGGTCGCCACGCTCGATGAAGAGGTTGATCAAGGCCCCTTCGTCGAGCACGGCTACCCGCGTTTCGTACGGTTCGACGTTGGCGATCAGTTCTTTGGTCATCTCGACACCTGTGAGTACTGGATTAGAATCGAATCTTTTTCCGTCGCATGCCCACGTTCAGCAGCAGGCCGGTCGCCCCCATCATCGCCACCAGGGCGCTGCCGCCGTGACTGATGAACGGGAGCGGAATGCCGGTGATCGGCATCAGCCCCAATGTCATCCCGACGTTGATGAACAGGTGAAACGCAATCATCCCGACCACCCCCACGGCCATCAGCATCCCCAGACGGTCTTTTGCCTGGGCGGCGATCGACATGCCGCGCCACAGCCACACCACGAACAGGGCGAGCATGAGCGCTGCCCCGATGAACCCCAGCTCTTCACCGATCACGGTGAAGACGAAATCCGTGTGCTGCTCGGGGATGAAATGCAGCAGGTTCTGCGTGCCATGCAGCAACCCCTTGCCAAACACCTGGCCCGATCCGACCGCGATCTTGGATTGGATGAGCGCGTAGCCGGCGCCCAGCGGGTCGGCGCCGGGATCGATGAACACAAGCAGCCGCCGGCGCTGGTAGTCGTGGAGAATCCGCCACGCCATGGGGGCGACCGCCGCGGCCCCGGCGCCCATCGCGCCCATGGCCCGCAGCGGTGCGCCGCCGGCGAACAACATCACGGCCACGATCGCGGTCAGAACCATCGAGGTGCCGAGATCCGGCTGGCGGACCACCAGCGCAATCGGCACGGCCGCCTGGGCCAGGACGGGCAGGATGTCCCGCCAGGAGGTCAACTCTTTGTGGCCATCCATGTGCTTGGCCAGCGTGATGATCAGGGCCAGCTTCGCCAGTTCCGAGGGCTGGAATCCTCCCAGCGGCCCGAGCGGGATCCAGCGCTGCGCGCCCATCGAGCTCCGGCCGACGATCAGGACCGCCAGCAGGAGAAACAGCGTGGTGCCCAGGATGGGCCGCCAGGCACGGGCGATGGTCTGATAGTCGATGAACGCCGCCAGCGCCAGCACCACCAGCCCAAAGATCGCATGGAGGACGCGGGCCCGCACGAGAGCCCCGGCGTCGCCGGAATTTTGCACAGCGCTATACAGCACGACGGCGCCGCCGGCCACCAGGATGCACGTCGCCGCGAGCACCGGCCAGTCCAGGTAGCGAAGCAGCCGCCGGCTCATCGCGGCACCTGCACATCGGCGGGCCGCGGAAAGACGGCGCGCAGCATGGCCCGCGCGACGGGAGCCGCGGAAATTCCTCCGCGGAATCCATGCTCCACAAACGCGACGACCACGATGCGGGGGTCGGCGACCGGCGCATACCCGGCAAACCACGCATGGGGTTTCCCGCGAGGGTTCTCGGCGCTCCCGGTCTTCCCCGCCATAGGGAGCCCCTCCACCCTGGCCCCGTAGCCGCTGCCCCGCTCCACGACCGCGCGCATCCCTTCCCGGAGCAACGCCAACGTGGAGTCCTGGTACGGGACGGACCGCTGCACATACGGCTCAGAGGGGTGCGCCGAGCGGGTCCGATCGTAGGTCATCAACACGACGCGCGGCTGCAGCAGGGGCCCGCCCGTGGCGATCCCCCCGAGCATCCGTGCCACCTGGATCGGCGTGACCGTCACTGCACCCTGGCCGATAGACATGTTGACGCTGTCGCCAGGAAACCATGGTTCTCCGACCAGCTGTTCTTTCGTCGAGGGGCTGGGGATCGTGCCGTTGATCTCTCCAGGCAGATCGACCCCGGTCAGCTCCCCCAGGCCCATCAGGAAGGCGTACTTCGCCAGTTCCTCCCCTCCGAGCCGGTAGCCCAGCGTGTAGAACACCACGTTCACGGAGTTGGCGAACCCGGTGAGGAAGTCGATGCGCCCCCAGGCCCGGAGATCCCCGAAGGTCCACTGGCCGAGCTGAAAGTACCCCGGCGCATCGAACATGGTCCGCCGTGATACAATCCCGTGGTCCAACGCCGCCGTCGCCGTCACCAGCTTGAACACCGACCCCGGCTCGTAGGTCGCGGCGATGGCCCGATTCAGCAGGGGTTTGCTGCGATCGGTCGTGATCGCCTGCCAGACCTGGGGACTGATACTGATCGCGAACAAGTTGGGATCGTACGACGGGATACTGGCCATTGCCAGGATGTCGCCGGTGCGCGGGTCCATCGCGATCGCCGCGCCGGCCTGCATCCCGCTGGCCTGCAAGGCATCGTATGCCGCCTTCTGGACGTCCAGATCGAGGGTGAGGACGATGGCGCGTCCCGGGATGGCCGGTGCGCGCGACAGCACCCGCAGCGGCCGCCCCAGGGCGTCGACCTCCATCCGCAGCCGGCCGTCTGTGCCGCGCAGCACGGTCTCATAGGCGCGTTCCACGCCGGCTTTACCGATCAGGTCGCCGGGTTTGTACCCTTCGACCTGGCGCGCGGCAAGCTCGGTGGGATCAATCTCCCCCAGGTACCCCAGGACGTGGGCAGCCATCTTGCCGTGGACATAGTCCCTCACCGGCTCCGGCAGGATGATGACCCCGGGCAGGTCCAGCCGGTTTTCCTCGATCATGGCCACAACGTGGGACCCGGCATCGCGTTTGATGCGCACGGGCTCAAACAGCCTGGGCCGGTTGCGGTCGATCCGCGCGGTGATCTCCTGGGGGGAGATTGTGAGAATCGAGGCCAGGCGCTGAATGACCGGCGTCGAGTTTCTCAACTCGAGAGGCAGCACGGCGACGGTGAAGGCGGGGCGGTTGCGGACCAGGGGGCGCCCTTTGCGATCGTAGATGATGCCCCGAGGGGCGGTGAGGGTGTAGTCGCGAATCCGGTTCTCTTCAGACTGACGCAGGTAGGACGCACCCTGGAGCACCTGAACTTGCCACAGGCGCACGACCAGGATGCCGACCAGCATCCCGATGATCAGATTGAGGATGAACAGCCGCCTCGACGGCTGCTGGAACTCCATCGCCTAACCCACCCCAAGAATTCGCCAGCCTACGTCATTAGTGCTCGCGCTGGAGCCGGGTCTCAATGGCCCGGATCCCGCGGAAGAGCAACGGGGCGATCGCGCTGTTCAGGATGGCCTGCATGATCATCTTGGCGGCCAGCGCGGACGTGGACGGCACTCCCAGGCCCACGACCAGCGCAACAATGACCAGCAGGACCTCGCCCAGCAACGTGCCCACGAAGGTGGCGATGGCGGGCAGGAGCGGGTTCTCGATGTAGATACTGCGCTCAAAGAGCCCGGAGGCGAAGCCTACGACCAGTTTGCTGAGGGCGTTGACGCCCAGGGGGCCGCCGCCTGACAGCAAGTCCTGCAACAACCCTGCTGCGACGCCCACCATGGCACCGCTCTCAGCCCCCCGCAGGATCCCCATCCCCACGGCGAGCGGCAACAACGGATCGAGTGCTGCCCCCAATACCTGCGCGCGCGCCAGCCACGCGGCCTGCACCAGCGCCACAATCACCACGACGCTGGTATAGACGAAGGCCCGGCTCACCGCAACCTTTCACAGCCCGGCAAACGCCACCGTTTGCCCGTCACACAGCCACCTCTCACAAACTCTACATCGATCATGATCCTACTGCGTCTTTTGGTCTACTTAGTCTACTTGGTCTACTTAGTCTACTGAGTTGCCTTGGTGCATCGCATCTAGACCAAGAAGACCAAGTAGACCAAGAAGACTAAGTAGACGTCGTGCGATTAGCGTGGCAACAGGATCAGCACTTCCTCAAGACGGTCCAGGGCCGCAGCCGGTTCGACCTGACCTTCCTGGAGATATTCTCCCTCTTCCTGGACGAGCTGGGTAATGCGTCCCACCACCAAACCCTTGGGGAAGACGCCGCCCTGGCCTGACGTCACCACCAGATCGCCCGCCTCCACCTGCGCCGCGCGTGAGAGGTACTTGAGGTGGAGCGTCCGCTCGCTGCGGCCTTCGACCACGGCCAGATCGCGGGACCGCTGCAGCAGGGCGCCGACCGCACTCCGCGAGTCGACGATCAGCAGCACCCGCGAGGCCGTCGGTGTGACCTCGATCACCCGCCCGACCACTCCGTCCGCGGTAACGACCGGCGCGTTGCGGCGCACCCCGTCCCGCCCACCGCGGTCGACCAGCAGCGTCCCAAACCAGCGGGACACGTCCCTCGCGACCACATGCGCCGCGAGCGACCGGTAGGGGGTCTGGCGCTGCAACTCCAGCAGCCGTTCCAGCCGCTGGGCGGCCGTCGCCTGCTCCCGCAGCACGGCCATCTCCCGTGAAAGGCCCTCGACTTCCCCGCGCAGCCGCGCATTCTCCACGCGCAGCCGGCCGATCTCCGTGTACAGCCGCCACATCCGCCCCGCCCCATCGGCAATGCGGGCCATCCCCGTCTGGATTGGCAGCAGGACGGTAAGCACCGCGGTCCCAATCGCGCCCACCTGCCGGCGATCAGGGCTGCGGGCCTGCGAGGTCAGCAGGACCACGACGAATAGAAACAGCCCCAGGAAGATGGCCATCCGCCGCCTGGCAGCGATCAGCTCGGTCATCAGGCCCGGATCCTCACAGCTTCTTGGAGGTGATCAGCACGCGCCTCATCGTGTCGATCTCTTCCAGCACCCGGCCCGTGCCCATCACCACCGCCGACAGGGGATCGTCGGTTAACATCACCGGCATCCCGGTCTCCTCGCTGAGCAGCCGGTCAATGCCCCGCAACAGCGACCCGCCCCCGGCCAGCACGATGCCCCGATCCACGATGTCGGCGGCCAGTTCCGGGGGAGTGCGCTCCAGTGTCTGCTTCACGGCTTCCACGATCTGCGCGACCGGCTCGGCCAGGGCCTCCCTGGCCTCAGAACTCGTCATGCGTACAGTGCGGGGAAGCCCGCTGACCAGATCCCGTCCCCGCACTTCGATGCTCTGCTCTTCTTTCATCGGATAGGCCGAGCCGATGGCGATCTTGATCTCTTCCGAGGTGCGTTCACCGATGAGGAGGTTGTAGGCGCGCCGGCAGTACTGGATGAGGGCCTCATCCATCTCATCGCCGCCGACCCGGATGGACTTGGCGGTCACGATCCCGCCCATGGCGATCACGGCGACTTCGGTCGTGCCGCCGCCGATGTCCACCACCATGCTCCCCACCGGCTCCGAGATCGGGAGCCCGGCCCCGATGGCGGCCGCCATCGGTTCTTCAATCAGGAAGGCCTCCCGGGCGCCGGCCTGCTCGGTCGCGTCGATGACGGCGCGGCGCTCCACCCCGGTGACGCCGGATGGGATCCCGACGATCACTGTGGGGCGGAGCAGCGTCCGGTTCTTCAGGCCCTTGCGGATGAAGTACGCGAGCATGGCAGCGGTGGTATCGAAATCGGCGATGACCCCGTCGCGGAGCGGCCGCGTGGCGACAATCTCTCCGGGGGTCCGTCCGACCATGCGTTTGGCTTCCTCGCCCACCGCGATGATCTGGCCATCGTCCGCCCGCTTGGCGACCACGGAAGGCTCGCGCAGGACGATGCCCTCGCCCTGGACGTAGATCAGCGTGTTGGCCGTCCCCAGATCAACCCCCAAGTTGCGACTGAGCCGGTGAAATAGGAACTTGCGCGCCATGGCCCTCCCCGATCTGCCTGTGATCACCACCCCACAAATTCACAGGACGAATTTGTGGGGACCCCGGTCAAGTTGGTGGTGCCCCAATCCGAGGCAACGTAGGCCCTCCATGCTCTCTTGCGGAGCTGCTTAGGGAAATCCCTGCCGTTGTTCGCGCAAACTCACAAAAGCCCGCTCTCCGATGATGATGTGATCCAGGATCTCGATGCCCATCAGCCGCCCCGCCGCGCGGAGTTGCGCGGTAATCGCGACATCGTCGCCGCTGGGCTCAGGATGCCCGGAGGGGTGATTGTGGACGACGATCACCGCCGCGGCACTATGGCGAATGGCCTCCTTGAACACCTCCCGGGGATGCACCGGGGCTGACGCCAGGCCCCCCACGGAGACGTCGGCGATGCCGAGCACCTCGTGCCGGGTGCTGAGCAGAATCACCCGGAAGTGCTCCCGATCCAGCGTGCGCATCGATGCGCACACCGCGGCGGCGTCCGCCGCGGACCGGATCGTCCGCCGCTGCGGCGGCGGTTCCAGGAGCCGCCGGGCCAGCTCCAGGGCCGCGAGGACCCTCGCCGCCTTGGTCTCACCGACACCCGGCAGGGCAATCAGCTCCTCCAGGCTCGCCTGGGCGAGCCCGCCCACCGATCGGAACCGCCCGAGCAACGTGGCGCCGACCTCCAGCGCGGTCGCCTGACGCGTGCCGGTCCCCAGGACGAGGGCCAGCAGCTCTGCCGTCGACAGCGAACCTGCGCCGCTACTCCTGAGGCGCTCGCGGGGACGAAGCTCGGCGGGAAGTTCTTTGATGGTCACACCGGATGGTCGATCGTCCGACCCACAAACAGCGCCACAAGTATAACAACGGCCCCGGGGCGATTCAACGCACCGGGGATAGCCCAGATGAGCCATTCACTGCAGCAGCCGAAAGATCCAGATGGCGATGACGATTCCAATCAGGATGGCCAGGTTCAGCCGCAAGGTCGCCCCGATGGTGAACGTGAGGAACCGGAGATCCACGGTCAGCGGGGGATCGACCCCGGCGCGGATGTCCCGGGCCAAAAACGACAGCCCCGGGTAGGCAGCGACGGCCTCGGCGATGACGCTACCCAGCAACGCGCCCACGGCGACCACGAACGCCAGCACCCACCACGGGCTGCGCGTCCTGCGGGCCACAGGCTAGTGCCGTACCGACTTGATAGTTAGATGTGGCTCCCGAGCGATCCCCAGGGGGACTGAAAAACGCAGATGTCGCGAATCAAGTTGGTACGGCACTAGGAGCTGCTGGTTGGTTCAGGGGATTCACGCGGGACGGCCCGCGGGCTCACCAGACGGGCGACCCAGATGCTGACTTCATATAAGAGGTACGTCGGTACGGCCATCAGCATCTGGGACACGACGTCGGTCGTGGGGGTGAGCACAGCCGAGGCGGTCACGATGCCCAGGAGCGCATACTTGCGGCCGGCGGCCAGCTGCGCCGGCGTGACGATCCCCAGACGCGCCAGCAGCACGACGACCAGTGGAAGCTGGAACAACAGCCCGAACGAGAGGACGAAGGCCGTGGCAAACGAGGTGTAGGCCGCAATGGAAATCATCGGGACCAGATTGGGGGTCTGGTAGCTCAGCAGGAAGCGGATCCCGAACGGGAGGATGGTCAGAAACGCAAATGCGGCTCCGCCAACGAAAAGGACCGCTGCCACGGGGATCATCGAGAGGGTGTACCGCCGTTCGGTCGGCGTGAGGCCCATCGCCACAAACCGCCAGATCTGATAGAGGATGACCGGCAGGCTGAGGAAGACCCCGGCGAGCCCGGCGACCTTCAACCGGACGAAGAAGGCCTCGGTGGGGGCGAGGAACACCACCTGCCCGACCGGCCGGAGCAATAGGGCCAGGATCCGCTCAACAAACAGGTACCCGACGATCGTCGCGATCCCAAACGCGACCAAAGAAATGAGGAGCCGCACCCGCAGCTCCTCCAAATGTTCGACGATCGTCATCGGGCGGTCTTCCAACGTCCCACCCTCGGGTCAGGAGTTCTTCTTCTGAGGTGACGCCGGCTTGTCCAGTTCGCTCTCGGCCTCGTGCACCGCCCCCCGGAATTCTCGAATCGCCCGTCCCAACGCACCACCGACCCCCGCCAGCCGCTGGGGACCGAAGATGATCAGCGCCACAAGGAGAATAACGATCAGTTCCGGCCATCCGACATTGGGCATGCGTCACCTCGTGACTCGATTATACACCTGCCGCCTACCCGGCACGGCGTGGGCGCCGCAGCGCCGACCACACCGCCGCCAGCAGCCCGCCCAGCGCGCCGAGGGCCCACGCCGGCACCCCGCGCAGGCGCGCCGCCGGCGCCGTCCAGGCACCGGCGGTGCGGCGGGGCCACGGCGGATGGATCACCGACCGCCGGCGCAGCGCCATCAGATCCGCCGCAATCTCCTCGCGCAGTTGCGCGATGCGCTGGTCGTCAGCCACACGCTTCGTCATCGCTGCCGCTCCAGGGCCCGGCGGATGAGCCGCCAGTCCTCGCGCAGACCGGCAAAGAAGGCGAACGGCCGCCTGCGCAGCCGCAGGCGTGCCACGAGCAGCAGCACGGCCGCGATGGCTAGCATGCCGGCCAGCGCGATCGCCGTCGCCAGCCAGGGCGCCACCACTTGCGCCAGGACCAGGATCAACACCCCCACCAGCACCGGAATCATCAGGAGGACCAACGCCAGCGCCGCGATCAGCAAGAAGAGAGCGATGGCCACGTCGCGCAGCGACGCGCGCATCTCCTGCCGGGTCAGGTCCACCCGCGCCTCCAGCAACGCCACGATATGCTGGAGCAGACGCCCCACGACGCTGGTGACCGCCTCTGAGCCTGACGACTGTGGCTCCTCGCTCATCATCTCCCGCTCTCGTCAAACTGCCGCGGGTGGTGCAGCGCATATCGCATCGCGTCCCGGAAGGGCTTTAGCGTCAACCCAAATGTGCGCACGGCCTTTGTATTATCGCACACGTTGTCCACCAAAAGCGCCTCGAACTCATCCTGGGTGATCGGCGGATTGGGCAGGTACCGGAACTCCCTGACCAGCGCCCTGGCCAGAGACATCGGCATGTGAACCTTCCACCGGCGCAGACCCAGCACCGCCATCACGTCATCCAGCAGGCCATCGTAGGTCAGCGCATGGGGCCCGCCCAGTTCGTAGACTTCCCCCAGCACGTCGTCGCGTCTGAGTGCCTGGCCGACGACGGCCAGCAGGTCACGGACATCCAGTGGCATCGAGCGATACTGCCCGGAACCGAGGACCGGCACGATGGGGGCCAGCACCGCGAGCACCTCCAGGGGCCGCGCGGGGACCCCCAGCAGGTACAACGGGTACCAGGGCCCCAGTCGTACGACCGCGGCGAACTGGATGGCCGCGCCGCCGCCCGGACCGATCACGAACGAAGGCCGAATAATGACCGACGGCACGCCGCTGCGCCGGATCGCCTCCTCGCCCATCCATTTCGATTGCAGGTAGCGCGGCGCCTCCGGGCCGGCGCCCAACGCACTGAGGTGCACAATCCGCTGGACGCCGGAGACCTTCGCCGCCGCGGCCACCTCCGCCGCGCCGCGCCGGTTCACCAGATCGAACGTCGCGCCGACCCGTTCGCGGATGATCGCCACCAGGTGCACCACCGCGGCGCAGCCGTCAAACGCCCGTTCCAGCGCCCCCAGGTCGCCCACGTCGGCGTACGCGACCGTGCATCCCAATCCCTGGACGGCCGCCAGACGCTGGCTCTTCTTTGTCCCTGGCCGCACCACCGCGCGCACCTCGAAACCCTCCGTGCGCAGCATGCGCACAACGTGCGATCCAATGAACCCCGCGGCCCCGGTGACGGCGACGACACGTTCTGCCATCTGCGTGCTACTTAGCGGGAACGCACGATGACGAACTCGGTGAGCGCGAGCAGGCTATCCTTGGCGGGGCTGGGAGGCAGCTCGTCCAACGCGTCAGCGGCTTGTCGCGAGTAGCGGCCGGCGACATCCAGCGCGTAGTCGAGCGCCCGGTACCGGTGGAGCAGCCGGCGGACCTCTTCCAGCTGTCCGTCGCGAGGCGCTCTCCCCAGCAGGCTGGTGAGCCGGGCGCGGTCCTCAGGGGTCGCGTCACGCAAGGCCCGGATGACCGGCAGGGTGATGGTGCCGCTTTGAATATCACTGGAGATCGGCTTGCCCAGGGTGTCCTCCCGGCTGGTCAAATCCAGGGCGTCGTCGGTGATCTGAAACGCCATGCCCCACTGCAGGCCGAAAGTCCCGAGGCGCTCGGCGGCGGCGGGGTTGCCCGCCACCAGGGCCCCGGCCCGGCACGCGGCGGAGAACAGGTGGGCAGTCTTGCCGGCAATGATCTGGAAGTAAACGTTTTCGTCGTCGTGCGGCTCCTGCCCGTACTTGATCTGCATGATTTCCGCCTGGCTCATTTTGACCGTTGCCACGGCCAGGGTGGGCGCGACCTCGGGATGCCGGATGCGGCTGAGGAGATCAAAGGCTTTCGCGAAGAGGTAGTCTCCTAGCAGCACGGCAATCTGATTCCCCCACTGCACGTTGACGGTGGCCATACCACGGCGCACCTCGGACTCGTCGATAATATCGTCGTGAATGAGTGAGGCAATATGGATGAGCTCGACCGCTTCTGCCAGCCAGAGCCGGGCCTCCCCGGCACCCCCTCCGGCCTGCGCCGAGAGGCAGACCAGCGCCGGCCGGATCATCTTGCCCTGCGTGCTCAGCACGTGGCGCACCAGCTCGCTGACAAAGGGATCGTCGGCCGCAAGCTCCTGCTCCAGCAGGCGATGCAGCCGTGACAGCTCGTCCTGGATGGGCGCATAGATCGTGGTCAAGTCCATAGGCGGGCTCGTGGCACCGATGAGGCCGGCGTCCTCCGAACGCATAGGTAGGGATTTCGCGGGAAGGCAGCGGCGCCCTTCGACCCGCGGGGGGCGGGTGGAAGGGCGCCTGTCTGTCAACGCTACTGGGCGACGGTGATTGTCGTCTTCATGCCGGCTTCCGAATGCCCGGCGATGGTACACAGCACGTTGTACGTCCCCGGCTTGAGGTCCACAGTCACCTCTTTGGTCGAACCGGGTGGAATGGCTTCCAGATCGACACTGGTGCCTTCGATGACGAAGTTATGCTCGATGGTGCCTTCGTTTTTGATGAGCAACTTTACCTTCCCTGGCTTCACCGTAGAGCTGGCGAACTGGATGGTCCACTCTTTCTCCGAAACCGTGACGGCAGATCCCTCCGGCGTCCCGGCCGGCTGACCTCCACCCTGCTGCCCGCCCCCGCCGCACGCGGCCACGAACGCGGCCACCAGCACGACGAGGACTCCCAACCAGATCCCTCTGCGCATTGCCATCCTCCCTTGAATGATGATGAGGTGGAAACCTTTCTCAGAATAACAAAGCAGACGCCTGGTGGCTAGACAGTGATTCGTGATTAGTGATTCGTCAACGACATTGCCAGGACGCTCAACGCCCACGCCGCGTGTTTAGGATGCAGTTTCGAATCACGAATCACGAGTCACGAATCACGCATTACGCCTCCGCAATCAGTCCAAACGACGCGATGAAGGTCAGCAACAGGAACCAGAGGAGATAGAACAGCAGGTAGGCGAGGTGCACCCGCAGCGGTTTCCGCTTCATGGGCGCTCCCCCTCAGACGCCTGGGCCGGCTGGGTCACGGCCGCGCGACCGGCGGCGCGCGCCGGCGGGGCCGGCGGCAGCGCGGCGATCCGATCCACAAACGCCTTGACCTCAGCCAGGAACGAGGCCCCGTCGTGGAGGCCGAATGCCAGCATGCCAATGCGCGCGGGGTCGACCTTGCGGCGCTGCAGACGGCGGCGCAGTTGATCGATCCGGTCACGCATCAGGAAGTTCCCCTCACGATTGAGGCAGTCTCCATAGGGGCAGCCGGTGACGAACACGCCGTCCGCGCCGCGGTTCAGCGCGTCTTCCAGCCAATTAGGACGCACGAACCCCGAGCACGGGACGCGGATGACGCGCACGCCCGGCACCTCGCGCAGGCGCCCTCCGTCGGACAGCGGGGCGAGGTCCACACTCCAGTCGCAGATGAACCCGACCACCTTCAGCGTCTGGGTCATGACCCGTTCCAACCTCCGCGATTCGCGAATCGCGTCCCTAATCTGCGGCGCCGGAGGTTGGAACGGGTCATGCCTGCACAGCCTCGCCGACCTGCCGCAGCACATCCCGCTCCAGGAACTTCGGCAGTTCCAGGGCCTCAAACGGGCAGGCGCCGATGCAGATGCCGCATTCGACGCAGCGGGACTCGATCACCACCGCCAGGAGGCTGCGGTTGGCCGCCGCCTTGCTGAGACCTGGACCGGGCGAGGGTACCATCACGATCGCGTTATAGGGGCAGTCGTAGTAACACAGCTCACACCCGGTGCAGTTGCCATCGATGACCTGCGCCACGCCGGAGTGACGCACTCCCATCTCCACCGGGGTCTCACGACGGCTGGCGTACGGAATGGCGAGCCCCCCCACGAAGAGGGCGACCAGCAAGAGCACGACGACCCCTGCCGGGAGGAAGTTGAGGAGCCAGAACGGGATCAAGAAGAAAACGTCCATTGGAAATCTGGTGGGGCTGGCCGCGGGCGTGGCGGCGGGAATGGTCTCTCGGGTCACCGGCACTGCGCCGGCCAGCAAGAACACCAGCCCCACGCAGAAGAGCACCCAGACGCCCGGGGGCCAGATCTTCGGATGGCGCTGGCGCACGTAGTGCCACCACAAGAACACGTACAGGGCGGTCGCCGGACCGATGTGTAGAAACAGGATGCGCACCAGCGTCCCATCGCTGATGCCGACGCCGCCGATGAACAGGCGCGTCAGCGCGGCGCCGGCGGCGGGGATGCTGCGCAGCATCGCCACAAACATCGACGTCAGCAGCTGCGCCCGCTCGTCCCACACCAGCTGGTAGCCCGTGAACCCGATGAACCCGGCGAAGAGGAGCAGGAACATCCCGGAGATCCACGGGTTGTCGCGCGCGAAGAGGTGGCGGTCGGTGAACCAGTTGCGCAGGAGGTGCAGCAGGATGCCGACGATGAAGCCGTCGGCGGCGTAGCGGTGGACGCCTCGCACGATTCCGCCGTAGGGCACGCGGTCTGTCAGGTACTGCACGGAGGCGAATGACTCGCCCAGGCTGGCATCATAGTAGAAGAAGAGGAAGATGCCAGACAGCACCAGGGTGAACAGGAACAGGTTGGACAACCCGCCGGTGTAGTACAGCGGGTTGAAATCCGTCGGATACAGCTTGTTCACCAGGACATCCAGCCGCAGCGTTCCCCGCAACAGCGAGGTCATCAGCCGCGCGTACCGTCCGGAGGCCTGGCCCGTCGCGACGGTGCTCATCGCTCTGTCTTCCGGGGCCCGATCAGACCCACCTGCCGCAGTAGCAACACGATGAAAGAGTACGCGATCAACAGCGCGCCGACAAACCCGCCGCCCAGGAACCACTGATCGGTCGCCTCGCCGTAGATGATGCCGACCGCAAAGAGCAGCGACAATCCGCTCAGCACGACGATGCCTACGACATAGATGGAACGCACGAAGACCCCCTAACTACGGGACTGGGGACTTGGGACTGGTAAGACTCGAACTATGTGTTCTAGTCACCAGTCCCCAGTCCCTAGTCCCGCCTTTCATGACTTGCCGCGCAAAAACCATTCGTAGAGCGCAATGCGACGCCGGACGCGACCCGCAGCCCGATCCCACGCGTACACCCAAAAGCCGAGATAGAGGAACGACCCAACGAATACCGCCGTGTACGCGAGCGTGTGGGCCAGCCCCGCCGGTGTGGGGATCTGCCACGTCTGCCGCAGCGCCGTCCAGCCGGCCGCCATCGCCCACATGGCCACCAGGAAGACGGCCACGAAACCGATCGCCCTCACGCCGGACGGGACGTCATCCGTGCGCAGACACCCTCACCGGCGGACGGATGCCGGACAGGGCGGCCTTCCGCAGACGGCGGCGATACCGCAGTTCCCAGAGCAGCCCCAGCACGAGGACAACCAGGGTGATGTTCATGATGATCAACGGGTCGCGTTCGATGACGGCGATGTTGAACAGAATCAGCGCGGTAAACGCGAGGAAGTAGATCACCGCCAGCGCGCCGACGACCGTAAAGAACGGCCGCTGCAACGGCCCGCGGCCCTTGCTGCGGTCCAGGAACGGGACCAGCATCCCGAACCCGATCAGCAGGCCGGGCCCCAAGCCCGCCCACAGCGGCGGCGTGTACTTCACATATTGGTACAGCGCCAGAAAGTACCAGTCGGAGAGAATTGGCAGGGGCGTCCGCGTCGGATCGGCCCGCCGGCCGCTCTCAGCCGGCAGGATGATGGAGATCACGATAAGCATGATCAGGAAGAGTGTCAGGGGAAACAGCGACATGTTGATCCGCTTGCGGCGTGTGCGCTGAAACATGACCTCGACCAGGATCAACAGGACCAGCGAGACGCCGAAGTGGATGGCGTAGAACCGGGTGATGGTCGCCTGCCCAACCGCCGGCCCGCCCAGGAACAAGAACGCAATCATCGAGCCGAACTTCATCGGGCCGAGCACCGGGATCTGATCAAAATACACCGGAACCGTCAGCACCACTTTCGCCGCCCAGAAGGCGCGCTGGTTCCAGATCAGCAGGTAGCCGGTGATGCCGGAGATCATCCCCAGGATAAGCCCCGTGATAGCCAGTATCCAAGAGAGTTCTCCGGGCTTCTTGTACTCTCCAAGGAAGTACATCCGGTAGATGCGCAGGAAGATCACGGTGATCAGCGCGTCCGCGCCATACTTGTGCAGTCCGCGGACCAACCCTCCAAGGGTGACGGGATGGCCGAGGAACGTCACCGCCAGTCGGCCGATATCGTTTTGGATCCGCTCGATGGAGCTATAAGCGCCGGTCGTGGTCGGCTCATACCACAACATCAAGATGACGCCGGTGACCACGGTGATCAGCCAGAAGTAATACAACATCGGCCCCATCAGGTACAGCGGGTTGTCCTGACGGGCCACCAGCGTCTCGTCAAAGAGGTCGAGCTTTTGCCGGCGCTCAGCGAGCCAGTCGCGAACTCTCTCCCACATCAGCGGGTATCACCCAGTCCGATTGTGCCGCGCTCCGCCGGTCTCGGGAACGCGGGAACGGGGGAACGCGGGAACACGCGACTTCGTGTGCCGGCAGTGGCTCCCGCGTTCCCGCGATCCCGTGTTCCCGTCATTTGTCTCAGGCAATGCCGCCCGGCTCCACGTCGGTGGCGATAATGTTCTCTCCCTGCAGCTCGTAGAGAAATGTCCGCGGGGGCCGCGGCGCCGGACCGGACAGGACCCGACCCGGGAGCTGGGGGTCGGCCGGATCATAGATGCTCAGATGACACGGGCACGCCATCAGCGCGTGCTGCCGCGGCGGCGGCGGCGCATACCCGCCATATCCCGCGGTGACCTCTTTGTAGTTCGGCACGAAGTTGTAGATGCACCCCAGGTGCGGGCAGATGCGCGAAAAGACGATGATGTCGCTTTCGCTCACCTTCGGGGTTTTCCCAATGTCTCGGGCCCACCCCAACGGTCCCTGGCCGGTGGTGGGATCGTACAGAGTGATCTTGGTGGGCAATCGGATGACCACGCCCGGGACGTTGGCGGCCTTGAATCCCTCCGGGGTGTACTGCGGGTATTTTTGCGTGAAGACGAAGTACTTGTAGTCCCAAGGATTACTGACCTCTTTGAGCGTGGCCACGGGAATGGGCTCGCCGTGGGCGGCATCGAGGGCGGTCGGCGCCGTGATCTTGAACCTCTCCACATTGGGCTTGAGAAACCGCAGCAACGGGGACACCAGCGCCGCGGTCGCCGCCAGCGCCGGCACCGTGGTGAGCAGCTTCAGGAACTTGCGACGTTCCATGAGGTCCGGAGAAGGTGTACTCATTGCTCCACTTCTATTATGACACGCATCGCGTTCCCGCGATTCCGTTACTTCGCCGGGTACTGGTACACGAACGTCCAGGCATAGTTCACGACGGCCCACACCTCGTCGTCGGTGAGCTTGCCCCGGTATGATGGCATCTCGCCGTGGCCGTCCATGACGGCCTGAAACAGTTCACTGGGTTTGCGCTGAGCCATCAGGTTGACGTCGGTGAAGATCCCCGGACCCTGGCCGCGCGCCCAGTTCCAGAGTTTCGCGGACAGGGCGAGCCCTTCATGACCGCGCCCATCGCCGTCCGTGCCGTGGCAGGCGGCACAGGTGAGCATCCGGCCGCTCACGTCCATCGCCCGGGTCTCGTAGATCTGCTTGCCGCGCGCCACCTCCGCAGGGGTCGTCGAAAACGCCCACTCGAAGAAGATCACATGCCACCGCTCCTCATCGGTCAGCCGCACGCCGAAGGTCGCGGCCCCGTACGCCGGCCGCGGGCCGAAGGACGGCATCGCCGTATGCGGCCGCCCGCGGGTCACGGTCTCGTACATGCTGAACGGACTGTTCAGACGCATCTGCACCACGTTGTGGAAGTTGGCCGGGTGGCTGGGGAGTTGTTCACCCTTGGCGCGGATCCCGATCAACAACAAGAAGTCGGTGAGCAGGTCCTTGCCGGGCGACTTCAGGTTGGCCGCGGCCGGGCCGTTGCCGAGGCCCTCCGGACCGTGGCAGACGATGCACTGCGCCTTCAAAAACACCTTCGACCCTTCGATGGCAGAAGGCCTGATCGGTCTGCCGTCGCGCCCCAGCGGGAGCACCGGCGTATCGGGCGGTGCCAGCGCCAATCCGGTGCGAACCGTGGTGCTCGCTCTGGAGACATCGACGGTAGGCTGACACGCGGCCAAAAAAAGAGCGCCGACCGCAATCACGGCCAGGGCGGGGATCGTGCGGCCAACCATACCGCCACTTTTGATTCTTCGGATGCCAGGGGACTCCTCCCGTCATTGCGAATTTCGGATTGCGGATTGCGAATTGGACAGATAAGCGAACTGCCATTCAATCCACAATTCACAATTCGCAATACCGTCTCGTGGAGGGTGCGGCCTGGCCTGATAACCGGTGGGTGGCAGCCGGAGGAAGTTCACAGACTCCGCGCGAACTGACATTTTTGTTCCCGCGAAGTCCTACGTTGAGGTCAGGAAGGGGAAGCCATGAGCGCAGTACGGGTTCTGGTAGGGACGAAAAAAGGCGCGTTCATCCTGACATCTGACGGCTCCCGCACGCACTGGGACGTCAGTGGCCCCCACTTTCCAGGGTGGGAAGTCTACCATGTCAAGGGCTCGCCCATCGATCCAAACCGTCTGTATGCATCGCAGACCAGCGGTTGGTTTGGGCAGGTGATCCAGCGCTCCAGTGATGGTGGCCAGACGTGGGAACCAGCGGGCAGCAACGGGTTTGTGTACGACGGCGTTCCCGGAACGCACAAGTGGTACGACGGCACGCCCCATCCATGGGAGTTCAAACGAGTCTGGCATCTCGAGCCCTCGCTCACCAATCCGGACACCGTGTACGCCGGGGTGGAGGACGCCGCTTTGTTCTGCTCGACAGATGCCGCACAGACCTGGCAGGAACTCCCGGGGCTTCGCGGCCACGTCTCAGGGCCATCCTGGCAGCCGGGCGCCGGCGGGCTGTGTCTGCACACGATCCTCCTGGATCCGCGCGATGCGAATCGGATGATCATCGCCATCTCGGCGGCCGGCGCGTTCCGCACAGACGACGCCGGTAAGACGTGGCGGGCGATCAACCGCGGACTCAAGTCCGCGGGCATCCCCGACCCGGATGCGGAGGTGGGGCACTGTGTCCACCACATCGCCATGCACCGATCACGCCCACGCGCGCTGTTCATGCAGAAGCACTGGGATGTGATGCGCAGCAACGATGCCGGCGAGTCCTGGCAGGAGGTCAGCGGAAATTTGCCGACTGACTTTGGATTCGTGATCGATGTGCACGCGCACGAGCCGAACACCATCTACGTCGTCCCGATCAAGAGCGACTCGGAGCACTATCCGCCTGAAGGAAAGCTGCGGGTGTACCGAAGCCGCACGGGCGGGGACGAGTGGGAGGCGCTGACGAACGGCCTCCCGCAGCGCGACTGCTACGTCAACGTGTTGCGCGACGCGATGGCGATCGATTCGCTTGATCCGTGCGGCGTCTATTTCGGCACGACCGGCGGCCAGGTGTACGTGTCGGCCAATGCCGGAGATAAGTGGACGGCCGCCGTCCGGGATCTACCGCCTGTCTTGTCCGTGGAAGTGCAGACGCTGCCATGATCCACGTCGTGCTTCCGCAGCATCTTCGGACGCTGGCGCGCGTCGGCAGAGAGGTGGCGCTCCAGGTTGAGGGCTCGGCGACGCAGCGCTCGGTCCTCGACGCGCTGGAGGCACAGTATCCAATGCTGCGCGGGACGATCCGTGATTCCGCCACGCAGCAGCGGCGTCCATTGGTAAGGTTCTTTGCCTGCGAGCAGGATCTCTCCAACGAGCCGCCGGACGCTCCCCTCCCGGACGCGGTCGCGACGGGGAGGGAACCCTTTCTGATCGTAGGGGCGATGGCCGGCGGCTGACGCTCGAATGCAGGACGATCGCGAATCGCGACCTGCAGTAAGCGCGCACGGCCTCAGCCGACGGTTTCATGTCGAGTGGGCGGTGCGCGACGTCACGTTTGTGCTGCCGCCGCACTCGGTGCTACTGGTGGTGGGCCCAAACGCCTCAGGCAAGACCACGCTGCTGCGCCTGCTGGCCACCGCGCTGCGGCCGACTGACGGCGGCGGATCTGTGTTTGGACATGACCTGGTTCGCGATGCTGATGCCGTCCGCGTGCTGACGGCGTTCGTGGGAACCTCCGCCGGAGCGTACGACCTTCTCACGGTACGCGAGAATCTCGCCTTTGCCGCTGCGATGCGCGGCCGGCCGGATGCGCCCGTGGCCACGTGGCTGGACCGGGTCGGACTGACACCCGTTGCCGATGATCCCGTGCGGGTTCTGAGCAGTGGAATGAAACGCCGGCTCGCGCTGGCGCAGGCATGGCTGGCCGCTCCCCGGTTGCTGCTGCTGGATGAACCCTATGGCGGACTGGACCGCGACGGCGTGGCCCTCGTCGCCGAGATGACCGAAGACACGACCCGCCGGGGCGGGAGTGTGGTCATAGCCACGCACGAGTGGGAGCGCGTGATGAACGAGGCCGACGCGGTGCTGGCCCTGGCGGCGGGCCAGCCGGTCGAGGTTGGCCCGGTCGCGCAGCTCACGGCCGCGGACCTGGCGGCGGCTGCCGGAGGCCGGCGGTGAACGGATTCCTCCGCGCCGCCGCGGTCGCGCGCAAGGATCTCCGCGTGGAATGGCGAGGCCGGCAAACGATCACCGCGACCGGCATGGTGGCGTTGCTGATGATCCTGCTGCTCGGGTTTGTCGTGGGGTCGGAGCCGGCTCGCGCCGCGGCGATCCTGTGGGTGGCAATGGGCTTCGCGGCGGTGCTGGGCATTCCCCGGGTGACGCAGGGGGAAGTCGACCAGCAGGCACTGGAGATACTGCTGCTGTATCCTGGCAGCCGCGAGCATCTCTTCTGGGGCAAGTGCGCGGCCCTGACCGTCATGTTGTCGGCCCTGCTGGTCGCGCTGCTGGTGCTGCTCGGCGTGCTCTTCGGGGTCGACGTGTGGGATCATGGCGGAGCACTCGTGGGTGTCGGCGTGCTGGGCATTGTCGGGTTAAGCGTCATCGGCACGCTGCTCGCCGCCCTGGTGCTGCACGTCCGTGGTCGCGAGTTGCTGATGCCCCTGCTCTTGCTGCCGCTGGCGCTCCCGGTGGTGTTGGGGTGTGTGCGGCTCACCGAGGCCATCCTGACGGGGACCGCCGCGGGGTTGTGGCCGGCGGTGCTGGTGTCGTTCGATGTGGTGAGTGTACTGGTGTGTCCGATCCTGTTTGAAGTCGTGATGGACGAAGTATGACAGCGCAGACCGGGCTCGGCGCGGTGGCGGTGCTGTTGCTGGGTATCGCGGCGTACGTCAGCCTCTTCGCGTCGCCCCCCGACGCCTTCCAGGGCGAGTACGTGCGCATCATGTACGCGCACGTGCCCAACGCCTGGGTGGCGTATCTCGCCTTCGCCATCACCTTCGCGGCGAGTGTGCTCTATCTGTGGAAGCGGCGTCCGGCGTACGATCATCTGGCGCACAGCGCCACCGAACTCGGCGTGCTGTTCACCGGGCTGGCCCTACTGACCGGCTCGATCTGGGGACGGCCGGTGTGGGGCACCTGGTGGACGTGGGACGCCCGGCTGGTGACCACCGCCATGTTGTTCCTGATCTACACCACTGCGCTCCTGGTCCGCGGCCTGTCCGACGACCCGTTGCGCGGCGCGCGTCTGGCGGCCGTGATTGGCATCGTCGGCTTCCTCGACGTCCCCATCATCCATTACTCCGTAGTCTGGTTTCGCACCCTGCACCAACCGGCCTCGATCGCCCCAGGGAGCCTGAAGATCGCTCCTCCGATGCTGCTGGCGCTCATGCTCAGCCTGCTAGCGTTTACGGTCTTATTCATGTACCTGCTGCGGCTCCGCACGAGTCTGGCCCGGCTCGAGGCGGGCGGCGAGATGAGATGACGCCTGCCCTGTGGATTGCCGTGGGCTACGGCGTGGTGCTGGTGACGCTGGTCATCTACACCCTGGGGCTGCGCCGCCGGCTCTGGCGCGCCGAACAGGCGCGGGCGCTGCGGAAGGATTCCTCGAACCGATGAAGCGCATCCGCCTGGTCCTGGCCGCCGTTATCGTCGCGGGAGCACTGATCTACCTCATCGTCGGCGGCATCCGCGGCGCGATCGTGTACTACACCACGCCCAGCGAGCTGCTGGCCCAAGGCCCCAGTGCGATCGGTCGCACCATGCGGCTGGGAGGTCAGGTCATGCCGGGCTCGCGGCGGTGGAACGCTGGGACACTTGACCTGCGCTTCACTCTGGGCGACGGGAACGCCACGGTGCCGGTCATCCACCACGGTGCGCCGCCGGACCTGTTCACCGAGGGTCAGGGGGCGGTGGTCGAAGGGACGCTCGGTGCCGACGGTATCTTCACCGCCCGCTCCATTATCGTGAAGCATTCAGAGGAATACCGGCCCCCACCATCCCCATGATGGCGATGCTGGGATTCCTCTCTCTCATGCTGGCGGTGGGGTGTGCCGCGGGTGGTCTGGTGACGCTCCTCGCCGGCCACCGCCTTCGTCACGATCCCGCACGGGCGGCCTGGGGCCGGGCCGCCGCCGCCGGTCTCTTCGCCGGCGTCACCCTGGCCGTAGTCATGATGGAGGCGGCGCTGATCGGGTTCGACTTCAGCATTCGCTACGTTGCGGCCAACGTGAACCGCGCCACACCGTTGCTGTTCCGCGTGGCCGGCCTGTGGGGAGCGCTGGAGGGCTCGATTCTGTTATGGGCATGGATCCTGGCTGCCCTGACCCTCCTCGTGGCCGTCAAGTACCGGGGCCGGCACCCCGATCTGATCCCATCTGTGCTGACGGTCCTGTTCGGGATTGCGTTGTTCTTCGTGGGCGTCATGGTCGGGCCGGCAAATCCATTTGCGCGATTGCCGGTCGTCCCGCCGGACGGTCGCGGCCTCAACCCGCTGCTGCAAAATCACCTGCTGATGGCCATTCACCCGCCTCTCCTCTATGTGGGCTACGTGGGGTTGTCCATTCCCTACGCGTTCGCGATGGGCACGCTGTTGTCGGGACAGCACCGGGACGAATGGATGACGCTCACGCGGCGATGGACGCTGGTGGCGTGGACGTCGCTGACCGCAGGGCTGCTCCTCGGCGCGCGGTGGTCGTACGATGTGCTGGGCTGGGGCGGCTACTGGGCCTGGGACCCGGTCGAGAACGCCGCGTTCATGCCCTGGCTCGTCGCCACGGCGTTCATCCATTCGTCGATGGTGCAGGAGCGCCGCCGCCTGCTGCGGATCTGGAACGTGAGCCTGGTGATTCTGGCGTTCCTGTTGACGATCTTTGGGACATTCCTGACGCGCAGCGGCATCCTGGCCTCGGTCCATTCGTTTACGCAGTCGCTGATCGGCCCGGTGTTTGTCGCGTTCCTGGGCCTGGTGATGGTCGCGTCCCTTCTGGCGCTGCTGGCCCGCCTCCCCCAGATTCGCGACGAAGGATGGTTAGACAGTCCTCTCTCGCGTGAGGCCATGATGCTGCTCAACAACGTGGTTCTGCTGACGATGGCGTTCACCATCTTCGTCGGCACCATCTTCCCCCTGATCGTGGAAGCCGCTACCGGCGCGAAGGTCACCGTCGGACCGCCGTTCTTCAATCGGCTATTCGTGCCGCTGGGTATCGTGCTGCTGATGGTCATGGGTCTTGGAACGGCCTTGCGGTGGGGACGCTCGGGAGCCGAAGAGATGCGGAAGCTGGGATGGCTTATCGGGATAACCCTCCTCACGGTGACCGCCCTCGGGTTCGCAGGGATACGGGGCGCCGGGCTGGTCGCGCTGGGTGCGGTGTGCTTCGTGACCGTGGCCCAGGTCGGCGAGTATGTACGGGGCGCGCTGGCCCGGCGTGCCGCCACCAGCGAATCGTTCCCGGTTGCGCTGCGGTCGCTGTTCGCACTCAACCGGCAGCGCTACTACGGGTACCTGACGCACCTGGGTCTGGCCATCGTCATCACCGGGATCGTGGGGTCGCAGTCCGGCCGGATTGAGGTGCAGCGGCAGTTGTTGGTGGGCCAGGCGATGCAGGTGGGTGGGTACACGCTGCGGCTGGACGGACTGGTGGCGCTGCCCGGAGCCGATAAGCTGGTGGTGGCCGCGCCGGTCGCTGTGTTTTCCGGGAACAGCACGGCCCTGGCAGGCAGCCCTGGATCCCCCGGGGCACTCGACATCCTCCGCCCGTCCGAGAACTTCTACCGCCAGGCGCGCACCCCGGTGCCGACGCCAGCGGTCCGTTCCACATGGCGGCAGGATCTGTATGTGGTGCTGATGGCGTTCGATCCGGCCGCGCAGAGCGCGGTGCTGCGCGCGGTGGTCACGCCCCTGGTGTCCTGGATCTGGGTGGGAGGCACGATCATGGTGATCGCGGGAGTGCTGGCCGGATGGCCGTCGCACCCAACATGAGATCTTCCTGGCCGCGGGTGTGGGCCGGCATCGCCGGCGCGGCCGGCGCCGCTGTGCTCCTGCTGGTGCTGGTCTTTGGACTGCACCGCGACCCCGGAGCGATTCCCTCTCCACTCATCGGCCGGCAGGCACCGGAGTTCGTCCTGCCCTTGTTTGACGGCGGGACGCTGGCCACACCCGCGTTGCGCGGCAGGGTCGTGGTGGTCAACTTCTGGGCTTCGTGGTGCGTTCCAGCCTGTTACGAAGAAGCGCCCCACCTGCAGCGAATTTGGGACAGGTACCGCGACCGCGGCCTCACCGTGGTCGGGGTGAACATCCAGGACCAGGACAGACTGGCGCGCGACTTCATCGCCCGGTTCGGGCTGACGTTTCCCAACGGCGTCGATCGCCTGGGGACGATCTCGATCGACTACGGCGTGTACGGCGTGCCGGAGACATTCCTCGTCGACCGGAAGGGCCGCATCGTCCATAAATACGCTGGC
Source organism: Candidatus Segetimicrobium genomatis (assembly GCA_005882295.1). Classification (GTDB taxonomy): domain Bacteria; phylum Sysuimicrobiota; class Sysuimicrobiia; order Sysuimicrobiales; family Kaftiobacteriaceae; genus Telluricultor. The sequence goes on from VBAI01000012.1 coordinate 29,787, forward strand.
GCGGTGACGGAAGAGATGCTCGTGTCGGAGATCGAGCCGCTCCTGGCGGACGCCGATGGCGCATCGCCATAACGACCGGGCGTGGCGGACCGGTGTCGCGCTCCTCATAGCCGTGACGCTTCTCGCAGCGGGAATCGCCGCCGCGAAAGATCCGGAGGCCCGGGCACAGGCCATCGCCGCGCAGCTGCGCTGCCCAGTGTGTCAGAACGAGAGCGTGGCCGATTCACCATCAGAGCTAGCGGCGCAGATGCGGACGTTGATCCGCGCGAAAGTGGCCGCCGGAGAAACCGATCAACAGATTGTCGACTACTTTGTGAGCAAGTACGGAGAGTGGATCCTGCTGGAGCCGCCGCGACGCGGTCCGCTCTGGATCGTCTGGCTCGCGCCGGCCGTCGCCTTGCTCGGTGGAGCGTATCTGGCCTTTGCCTATCTCCGGCGCAGCATGGTGGGACGAGAAGTTGGAACGTTGAAACGTTGAAACGTTGGAACGAACCTCCCCCAGGAAATTCCAGTCTCGCTTTGTCGCTTCAACGTTTCAACCCTCCAACGTTTCAACGGTTCTCGGCAAGCATCCTGTCGATGATCTCGTCGACCGCGGCGGGCGAGAAAAAGCAGTAGGGATAGCCACGGTGCGCAGCCGCCGCGGTAGCCTCGGCACCGGCTTCCAGACCGGCCAGCTGTCGCTCAACCTCCTCCCGCTGGACGGCGAGCGTGCGCGATAGCTCCTCATTGATCTCCCGGATCCGCGCCGTAACCTCCCGGCGCTCACGCCGTGCCAGGACGCCCCCGTCCAGCGCCGCGATCAGTCGCCACTTCTCGCTGATGAGGCCCTGCTGTTCCGGGGTTGGCCGGCTCAGGACGCGATCCGGATTGTGCTGGAGCTCCAGCAACCGCCGCTGCAGCGTCTCCCGCTCCCGGGCCGCATCGTACGCCCCGAGCGGCAGGTGCAGCGTCGCTGTCGTCACCGCGTAGGCCGGCGGCTCGATCCCGAAGTATTCGCGGATCACCGCGTCGGTCACCCGGTCGTACCGGCCGCCGCCCACGCCATGCACAAAGAGATCCGCGACGCACAATCTCGTGAACGCCGTGAGCGTCAGCGCCCGCGGGCGAATGGCCAGGCCGGCAAGCGCCTCCGGGCCGCTGGCCTGCGGTATCTCCCCCACCCGCTCGCCGCCGGCCAGCAGACCGATACCTGAGCGTGTGGGTTGGACGGACAGCGGCTCGCGCCGCCCGCGCCGGATGATCCAAAACGGGAGTTCCTGACGGCCCTCCTCGCGCTGCAGATCGGGGAAGGGTTGGGCGGATGTGCGAATGCTGGAGCGCTCGCGATAGGCGCCCAGGTGGTGATTGTACACGGCGGCAAACCGCTCGGCGTCACGCAGGACGTGCACGACGAACCGCCTGAACTCCATCCCGGCGCTCATCTCCGACACAGGCACTTCAGCGTACCGGCGTCTCCCTTCGTAGCGCCGGCGGGCCCCCGTCAGAAACGTCCCGATGTCCTCCGCCCGCACGTCCCTCGCGGCCTGGGCAAAGTGCTCCAGCGCCGCCTGGGGTTCCGGGAGCGGAAGCGTGCGGACGTGCGCCCCTAACCGGGCCAGGAAAGCACGCCACTCCGCCAGCGGCGGCGCCGGCACGGCCTCGTACGGCACGTCCGGATCCGCTCGCACCAATGTCTCGTGCACCAGGCGCAGGCCCGTGCCGTCCATACGCGGGGCATCCGCACCAACGTCTTCCGCGGCATCGCTGTCCACCGGCATGCTCAGCGCGGCCATGCCATCGCGGGCCACGCGGTCGATCAGCAAATGCTTGAGCCAGATCCCGGGATGGAACAGAAACGGTTGGTGCCCGGTCACCAGGAGGAGTTCGGAGGGTCCGAACGTGGATGTGGGAAGGTCCAGGCGCTGCGCATACCGCACGGCGGCCTGCGAGATGTCGCTGCGCGCCCGCCGGCGGATCTCAGCCAGCCGCACACCGGCGATGGTCAGCGGCGCATCCTCCAGCAGCGCGGCGTTCTGCCGCGCCAGGGCCGCCAGCTGCCGGGCGGGCGGCACACAGAGCGCCTCACCCGACTTCTGCGGAATCTCAAATTCGATAGCGGTGACGCGATCAGTCATTCCGGACTCGCCGGACGCGGGAAGCCGGAAACGGGAAACGGTAACCGCCAAGAGTTGCTTCCCGATTCCCGATTCCCGTTTCCGTCATTTGGCGTTCACACGAATTGGTCAAGCCCGCTCAACCCGATTTTCTCCCGGCAGGCGAACGGCTCCCCGTACTCGCGGCCGATGAGGTCGCCGTAGTACCGGCCCCACGTCCGCAGGTCGTCAAAGAACCGCTCGTTCCCGCGTTCCGGGCCAAACTGCGACGCATATGTCCGCACGGCATCGATCTTGCGGTCGAGGTGGGCGGTGATGTCAAGGATGAACGCAATCTCGGGGACGAGCCGGTAATGTGTGGTAAAAAAGTGCAGTACCCGGGGCGGAAGATACGGCTCCCCGGGGATGGTGGTCTTCGTCAGTTTGGCATAGAAGCGCGCCGCTTCCGCGAGCGCCGCCCCGGCGACATGGTCGGGGTGCGCGTCAACCCAGTAGGGCGCGAATACGACCTCCGGCCTCACCCGGCGGATCACCTCGGCCACCAGCATGCGATTATCTACTGTATCAACCAGATAGCGGTTGGGCATCTCCAGCGTGATGCGGGTGACGCCCAGGATGCGCGCGGCGTCGGCCGCCTCGCGGGCGCGGCGTTCCGGCGTGCCGATGGGCGTCGGCTCCCCGTTGGTGAGATCGCAGATGGTCACCTCGTGGCCTTGGGCCCGCAGCGCGAGGATCGTCCCGCCCATGCCGATCTCGACGTCGTCGGGGTGCGGACCAATCGCAAGGATCTTCATCGCGTGCCGCACACCAAGCTCAGCCGGTCAGGCAGCCACCGCGCCACTTCACCTTCCAGCACCCTGAGATAATACGCACGGCGGGTCTGCGGGTCATCGAGACCGCCCCAGAACTGGCGGTGAGGATTCTTGTAGATGCGGGCCACCGCCAGCTCGGTGACGCGCAGGCGGTGATAGGCGGCCTGCACCCACACCTGCAGTGGCATTCCATAGCTGGGCTCGGTCAAAACGAACTTTTGTACAGCCTCCACATGATAGGCTTTGAAGCCGCACCAGGCATCGGTGATCGGATACCCTGTGATGGCCCTCAACGTGTCCACGAATTCCCGGTTCAGGCGGGCTCGATCGGGTGGGGGCGGATCGCCAGGCATCGCCGCGTCGAGATAGCGGCTGCCGGAGACGATGTCGGCGCCGGCGCTCGCCCGCAGGAAGTCGGGGATGCGCTGTGGCTCATGCTGCTCATCGCAGTCGATGGTCACGGCGACGTTGTACGCACCGGCGACGGCCTGCCCGAAGCCGGTGATCAGCGACTGGCCATAGCCTCGATTGGCGTCATGGCGGACGATTTGGACGCCCGCGTGATGCTGCGCGAGTGCTGCCGATTGGTCGGTGGATCCATCATCCACCACCACGATGTCACTCCGCGGCGCAGCACGCCGCACTTCCGCCAGCACGCGCGGCAATGTCACCTCTTCGTTGTACACCGGGATGATGATCAGCGAGCGCACGGCATCCCCAGGAGGCTTAGTTGGCTCGTTCCCCGTGCGCCGCGATCATGTGCAGCAGCACACGGTCTAAGAACAGCTCGATGCGTCGGATGGATTGTACCTTGCGATGTGCAGGCAGCGGCAGCTGCGACGACACGGTGCGGGTAATCGATTCCTTGAAGAAGAGAAACGCGCGGGTGGCGTCGGCCGACGACAGGCGCAGGGCTGCGACCTGCCGGCCGAGCTCGCGGCCCGCCTCCTCCCCGGCCTGCGCCGCCACACGCTGCCCCCGGCCCCCGGAGAGATACCCCGCCAGGGCATCCATCAGCATCCGGCACGTCACGCGCATGGTCTCCACCGCCTCAGGCCCCACGCTCGCATACCACGGCTGCCGGCGAATGTCCCGCCGCGATGCACCGGGCATTAGCCGCGCGCCGTGCGGGCCGATGAGATCGGCGAGCTTGCCCGCGCGCTCTTGCTGGTGCCCGCGCAGGAACGCCGCGAGATCATCCTGCCGGTAGCGGCGATGCCCGCCGGGAGTCCGATACGCGCGCACCCGTCCTGCGTCCGTCCACCCGCGCAGGGTCGAGGCATCGACCCCGAGCACCTTGCTGGCTTCGCCCAGCGTGAGCCACGCGGACACACCGCCGCGGGGCAATCCGCCCATCATGTCGTTGCCTCCCTCACCACCGCCATGGACACCGGCCGGCCCGTGGCCAGCAGGAATCCCGCGAACATCAGGCCAGCGGCCACCAGCTCCGCAACCGGGAGCAGCCCACCCGAGCCCAGCCGCGCCAGGGTGCTGGCCAGCGCCAGCGACAGGCCGCCCGCGGCGATCAAGAGGTTGCCGATCACGCGGCCGGGCACAATCTCCTTCCGCCAGAGCAACCAGGACGAGTACAGCGCGCCTCCGATCAGGGTGAAGGTTCCATAGATGTTGAACACAGGTGTCAGCTTCCGCACCGCCGCCCCCGAAGGCAAGATGGCGCGGTACTGGACCCCCAGCGGCATGCGCGGATCGTACGCGCCGGCGTTCAGCGGCTCGGCAAACACCAGGTAGGCGGCAGCCAGACTCGCCGCGAGCAGCATCAGCAGCGTCCCAACTGCGAGCCGCTTCCGGCGGCTCAGCAGGTAAACGGTCCCCTGCCCCAGCCACGCAGCGGTGTACATGGCGCCGCAAAGATACCACAACCGGAACGCGGTGGGGGACCACCCGAACGTGGACACGAGCTCGGCCGCGCCCACGATGCCAAACATGACTAAACCAATCCCCCAGAGGAGCAAGTGCTCCCCGCCCCGTTGTGCATAACGGTGGAATACCGTGTAGGCAAACACCCCGATCACCGCCAGCGAGACCAGCGATAGCCCCTCCGCGGGCAGCGCGGCCCCGCCCCGACCCGCCTGGACCGGGACGGCGCCCAGGAGGATGCCGCCTGCCACCACCAGCACAAGGCCGGTCAAGAGCGCGAGCGCGACCAGCACCCCCGGCACCAGGATCCGGTAGCTACGGGCCTGGGTCACCGCCGCGCGGGGCACGCGCCGCAACGCCGCCGTCACGCCAGCGCCCCTTGCGGCAGGTGCGCGCGGATGACGTCGGCCACGGCGGAGATGAAATCCAGGTCGTCATTCAGCGAGCAGGTGCGAATCAATCGCAGGCCCAGCGTGGCGGCCAGCTCTTTCGCCTCCACATCGATGTCGTAGAGCACCTCCAGGTGGTCGGCGACAAATCCGATCGGGCAGACGATGCACTCGGTCTGACCCTCCCGGTGAATCGCCCGCGCGACGTCCAGCAGATCAGGTCCCAACCACGGCTCGCCGGTCGCACTCGCGCTCTGATAGGCAAACCGCCAGGCGCGGACCTTTGCCGCGGCGGCCACCTGCACGCAGGTCTGCTGCAACTGCTCGGGATATGGATCGTTCCACTCCAGGATCCGGACCGGCAGGCTATGCGCCGTGAAGATCACGGGGACGTCCGTGTCCCCCGCGCATTGCCGCTGCGCCTCACGGACGCGGGACGCCAGCGCGCTGATGAGGCCCGGATGGAGGTGCCAGCTCTCTATACAGGACAGGGTCAGGCCATGTCGGGCGGCGGCCTCCTCCGCCGCGGCGCGGTAGGCGCCGACACTCATCCGCGAGTAGTGCGGGGCCAGCGCGAGGGCGAGCAGCGCACGGACACCGTCCCCCGCCGCCTGGGCGACCGCCTCGGCGATGAACGGCGGCGCGTGTTTCATCCCGACGTAGGCACGCGCCGGCAGGCCCGCCTGCCCCAGCGCCTGCACGACGCCGGCGGCCTGGCGCCATGTAATCTCAAGCAGCGGCGACCGGCCGCCGATGCGCTCGTAGCGGGCCCGCAACTCGGCCACCTGCTCCGCCGGTGGGGTGCGCCCGCCGCGAATGTGCGTGTAGTAGGCCTTGACGTCCCGCAGCGTGGCCGGGCTCCCGTAGGCCATGAGCAGCACACCGAAGGGCGGTGTCATCGCGAGCGCAGCATTGCCGGGGTCCCCGCAAATTCGCACCACAAATTTGCGGGGTGGCAAGCGATCTCCTTCCTCACGCCGTCATCGCGAGCGCAGCATTGCCGGGGTCCCCGCAAATTCGCACCACAAATTTGCGGGGTGGCAAGCGATCTCCTCTCAAATGGAGATTGCCACGGGGCTTCGCCCCTCGCAACGGGGGAGATTGCTTCGGCCCTCCGGGCCTCGCAATGACAGAGAAAACGTTTCGGATCGCTCATCTGCTGGCTTCAGCCCCACGGTCGGTGTATTCGTGCACCAGGTCGACCACGTAGCGCAACTGGTCTCGAGGCGTCTGCGGCAGCACGCCGTGGCCCAGGTTGAAGATGTGGCCGGGCCGGCCGTCGGCGTCGCGCAGGATCTCCAGCGTGCGCTGGCGGACGACCTCACGAGGAGCCAGGAGCACGGCAGGGTCGAGATTTCCCTGGATGCCGCGGTCGTGACCAATCCGCGCCCATGCCTGGGCCAGGGACACACGCCAGTCCACGCCGATCACCTCACCGCCCGCCGCCGCCATCTCCGGCAGCAACCCAGCAGTTCCAGTTCCAAAGTGAATTATCGGCGCGCCCGCCGGGCGCAACGCCTCGACGATTGCCCTGGTCGACGGCGCGACATATTGCGTATAATCTGCGGCACCAAGGCACCCGACCCAGCTGTCAAACAGTTGCACGGCGTGGACGCCGGAAGCGACCTGTGCGCGGAGATAGCGGATGACCATGTCGGTGAGCAGCTCCATGAGATGCGCCCAGACGGCCGGTGCGTGATGCATCAATGCTTTCGTCACCAGATAGTCGCGAGAGGGACCGCCTTCAATCAGATAACTGGCCAGCGTAAACGGCGCTCCGGAGAATCCAATCAGGGGCACGGGGGATGCCCGGCGGATCAGCCGGATGGTCTGCAGGACCGCGGCCGTCGTGTCGTCCACCTCAAACGGCCGCAACCGATCCAGGTCGGCCGATGACCGGATGGGCTGTTCGATGACGGGCCCGCCATCGCGGAGCTCGAACTCCACGCCCATACTGCGCAAGGGCAGCATGATGTCGGCGAACAGCACCGCGGCATCCACCCCGAGCTCGGCCACCGGTCGCAGCGCCACCTCTGCCCCCAGGTCGGGATTGCGCACAATCTCAGGAAGCGAATAGCGCTCCCGCAACGCCCGGTACTCCGGCTGCGACCGGCCGGCCTGGCGCATGAACCAGACCGGCGTCCGGTCCGCGCGCTCGCGCCTGCATGCGCGGAGGAACCTATCGTTAGACGCAACGGACGCAACAGACGCGATAGACGGCATTTTATCCGAGTTGCCTGAGCGCGTCGTCGAGCGGCCGGTGGATCGCCGTAAGGATAGGCTGGTCGCGCAGCGTGTAGCGGCGCCCCTCGGTATCCCGCAGCGCCGTCACCAGATCCTGGAACACGGCCAGATCATCGGTCTCGTAGGCGACGATGAACTCCTGGTCGTCCAGTCCGGTCGAGTAGGCGAGCAGCTGGCGGACCTGCGGGAAGTCATGACCGATGCGGATGTGCTCGTTCATCATCCCCTGGCGCACGTCTGGGCTAAGGCGGTACCAATCATGTGTTTTGGTGAACGGGTAGACGATGAGATACGCGGCGCGCTCGCCGTCCAGCAGCCCCTGCTCCTGCGTGCCAGGCCGTTTCACATACCGCGACGGGCGCAGCAGGCCGACGAACGAGTGCGCCACCCGCATGAACCGGCCCACCCCGGCCCGGAGCAGCGCGCTGCTGGATTCCTGAAGCGCATCGACCGATACGGCAAACCGGACCAGCACCAGCTCGGCGTCCGCGCGCAGGCCAGCCGTCGCATACGCCAGGGTCTGCACCTCACCTGCGGTCGTGCGGACCTGCTGGCGAAATGCGTCGAGGTCTTCTTCCCGCTGCGAGGCGGGCAGCCTGCGCCAGGCCGGGTCCACCTGCAGCGCCAGCACCTGGACCACCTCTGGGGCGCTCATCGCGGGCCCAGCCACGTCGCGGCGTCCCTGGCATGATAGGAGATGATGAGATCGGCTCCCGCCCGGGCAATCGCCGTCAACAGTTCCAGCACCGTCCGGCGCTCATCCAGCCAGCCCTGTTGCACCGCAGCCTTGACCATGGCGTACTCCCCGCTGACGTTGTACGCCGCCAGCGGCGCCGTCACGGCGTGCCGGATGCGGTGGAGCACATCCAGATACGGCAGCGCCGGTTTCACCATGACGATGTCGGCGCCCTCCGACAGGTCCTGGGCGACTTCGCGTTCGGCCTCCCGCGCGTTGGGAGGATTCATCTGATACCCGCGCCGATCCCCGAACTGTGGAGCCGAGCCGGCTGCGTCGCGGAACGGCCCGTAGAAGGCCGACGCGTACTTCGCTGAGTATCCCATGATGGCCACGTGCTGGCAGCCTGCCTCATCCAGCGCCCGGCGGATGGCCGCTACCTGCCCGTCCATCATCGCGCTCGGCGCCACCACATCCGCGCCGGCCACCGCCTGTGTCACCGCCGTCCTGCCCAGCACTTCCAGGGTGGCGTCGTTATCCACCTCGCCATCCCGCACGAGCCCGCAGTGACCGTGGGTTGTATACTCGCACAGGCAGACGTCGGTCATGACGATCAGATCGGGATGCTCCGCCCGCAGCGCCCGCGCCGCCTGCTGGACGATGCCATCGTCGGCGTAGGCGCCGCTGCCGGCAGGATCCTTCGCGTCGGGGAGCCCGAAGAGCAGGACGGCATTGATGCCCAGTCCACGGAGCGCATCCGCGTCAGCGACGGCCTCGTCCACGGAGAACCGGAACTGGCCGGGCATGGACGGGATGGGCTCACGGACGTGCCGGCCGCCACGCACAAACATGGGATAGACAAATTGATGCGGGTGCAGGCGCGTCTCGCGGACCAGCTCTCGCATCGTGTCAGTCCGCCGCAGCCGCCTCAGCCGGACGGCGCGGTCAGGATGTCGTGTAACCTGCAGCAAGTGACGCTCTCCTCTCGTCGATCGCCTCGATGATGCCGTCCACGCTGTACCGCGGGGCGACGACATCCACCTGCCAGCCCATGCCCCGGACCGCGTCGGCCGTCACCGGGCCGATCGCCACGATGAGCACACCGCCGAGCGCATCGTCGATGTGCACGCGCTGGGCCAGGCGCGCAAATCCACGCACCGTGGACGCGCTGGTAAACACCACCGCATCGATGCCCTCGTCCCAGGCCCGTTGCAGCGGACCGTCGGATTCCGGCGGCGCTTCAACGGTGCGGTAGGCTACCACTTCGTCGACCACCAGGCCCCTCGCCCGCAGGCGGACCGTGGCGACCGGTGAGGCCACCTCTCCGCGAATCCGGAGCACGCGCTGCCCCGGCGATGCCGGGAGCTCATCACCGGCGGCTTCTCCCAGGTACCGCGACGGCACCCACGGATCGGACACCCCCACTCCGGCCAGGGCGGCGGCGGTCCCCGGTCCAATCGCCGCCCAGCGCACGGTGGCCGGCAGCGCATCTGTCACCCCCAACGCCCGTCTCCGGGCGAAGAACGTGTCCACCCCACTGGCACTGGTGAACAGGACCCAGGGGTACAAGGCGAGCCGGTCCAGCGCAGCGTCGACGCCGTCCCACGCCGCGGGCGGATGGATGGCGACCGCGGGAACCACCACAGGTTCCATCCCAATCGCCCGCAGCCGGGTGGCCAGCGCCCCGGCGTGGTCCACGGGCCTGAGGACCAGCACGCGCGGTGTCCGCACTATCGTTCCTGCGCCCCAAGGATCAAATCGGAGGCGCGGCCCAGCAGGTCCTCAGCCAGCGATCTCCCGAGACCTTCGGCATCCGTGATCAGACCCTTGCCGGCGACGGTTTCGATGCGGCGGCCGTCCGGCGCGGCAATGGCGGCTTCCAGGCTCACCTGCGTGCCCTCGATCCGGGCGAAGGCGGCGACGGGGAGATGGCATCCTCCCGCCAGTCTGGTGAGCACGGCGCGTTCAGCGGCGACGGCATGGCGCGTCGGCGCGTGGTCGGCGGCCGCGGCGATCCGCGCGGCCCGGCGATCTCTGGTCCGCACCTGCACTCCCAGCGCCCCTTGGCCAGGCGCCGGCGGCAGAATGTCCAATGGCAGCCACTGCGTGATGCGCGATTCTAATCCCAGCCGGCACAACCCCGCCCCGGCCAGGCACACGGCATCGACGTCTCCGGCATCAACCTTCTGGATGCGGGTCTCCACGTTGCCGCGAATCGGGACGATCTCCAGGTCGCGCCGGTACACGCGCAGGAATGCCGAACGGCGTGGACTGCTGGTCCCGAGGCGCGCCCCCAACGGGAGCGCCTCCAGCGTCAGGTGCTCGCGGCTCACGATGACGTCGCGCGCGTCCTCCCGCTCGGCGACGGCGGCGATGGTGAGCCCGGGTGTCGCGGCGGACGGCAGGTCCTTCATACTGTGGACCACCGCGTCGATCTCCGCCGCCAGGAGGGCGAGCTCCAGTTCCTTGACAAAGAAGCCGACGTCTGGCAGTTGATGCAGCGGGCGATCGGGATGCCGGTCCGCCACGGTGCGGATCGTGCGCACAGCGAAATGCACTTCTGGATACGCAACACGGAGCGGCCGGAGCACGAGTTCGGTCTGCCGCAAGGCAAGCTGGCTCCCGCGCGTCCCCACCACAAAGTCCCGCGCCAGCGTCTCATTCATCGGGCCACCTCAAATGCCTGGCCAGCGGTCGTCGCCGTCCGGGCGATGTCGTTCCCGGTGTGCGCGGCGCTGAACGCGAAGCGGTCCCTGACCTCCAGGGGGGCGGTGGTGTGGCTGAGACCAATGACCGTTAGGTGCATCTGGCGGGCGTGCGGGCCTAAGAGAATCTAGGGAATCTTAGGCAATTGATTCCAATCCTGGGCGCGCAAATCCTGCCGGCAGGTTAGAGGAGTTTGGCGCCGTTGATCTGCAGTTTGAACTCACAGCCGAGGAACTTCGCCGCCCGCCGGCACATCACCATACGGGTGAGGAAGATCTCGAAGTACTCCATCACCTGCGACAGCTTCGTGTCGATCCCGAGTTCCAGTGTGATCGTCCGGCTCTTCTCATCGACCCGTAGGAACGAGTGCTCGACCGCGTAGTTCACCCGGTCGTGGATGTCAAACGTCGTCGGATCGGGATTGCGCACGCGCGAGCGGTGCACGTCGGACTTATCGGCCAGGATCACCGCCGCGCCGACCGGGCTCACCGGCTCGCCGTGGCTCTCTTCGTGGTTGCCGATGGCCCCCATGACCACCGCGCGCTCGACGGCATCCATCCCCAACCGCTGGAGGATGACGTTGGCCAGATTCGCCCCGGTGTGTTCGTGGTTCACGCGGCTGACCAGGTTGCCGATGTCATGTATGTACGCGGCGACGGAGGCCAGTTGCGCCTCCCGTTCCTGGTTCCCCAACCGCTTCAGGGTATTGTAGGCGATGCTCGCGGTGAGATTCGCGTGACGCGAGCCGTGCTCGGTGTACCCGATGGCACCGGTGTACTCGTTGGCCTTGTCGATGTACGCGGTGACTTCAGCGTCGCGCTTCACGTCCTCGAGTGTGACCAGCTTCGCGCCGGTGATACCCGCAGTCACTTCAGCCATGGCTTTGTTCACTCCTGTCGCGGTACCGCGTTCCCCCGTTCCCGCGCTCCGCCCCGAGCTCGCGAAGCGAGCGTGGGGGGTCCCGTTACGTCGGCGGTGGTGTCGTCGCGAGGGGAACGGGTTCCTGCTGTTTCTTGTTCCGCAGGTAACTGACCGCGCCCCGGTCGGCCTTCACGCGCAGGTTGGGCGCCAGCTCCAGGCTCAGCACCTCGCCGTCCACGTCCAGCACCACCGCATGCAGCCCGCCGATGGTGACGACCCGATCCCCCTTCTTCAGCTTGCCGAGCATCTCTCGACGTTTCCGCTGCTGGGCCTGCTGCGGCCGGAAGAACAGCAGGTAGATGACCACGTACAGCGCCACCATGAAGAGGATCGTGCTGACCGGAAACCGTTGCGTCGCCGCCTGCAGAACAACCACCCCACACCCCCGCCTCCAAAATCCGCTTCTCTATCCTAC
>VBAI01000284.1 GCA_005882295.1 Candidatus Segetimicrobium genomatis
CCCGCATAGGCGCCGGTAATGCGGGTCCCCGGCGGCGGGAGGGTGCTATCCGCGGCACTGGTGCGCACGATGATCCACCCGGTGCCGCTCTTGTTGGGAAGCGTGAACGGGCCCGAGAACGTCGCCCCGGCCTGCAGGGTGATGACATCCCCTCCGACGGCGGCGTTCAGGGCCGCCTGGAGATCGCCGCCGGCAGGCACCGCCAGCGTCCGGCCCGTCGGGGGGACGTAGGTCGTATCGAGAATGACGCGTGGACGCTCCGGAAGGGCAGCGGCCCGTGCGGTGGTGGGCATGGGACCAGCAAGCGTGGCCGCGAGAGAAAGCACCAGCACGGCCAGGACTGCGCGGTTCAAATATCCCCGAACTCGAAACATGGCGATCTCCCCGGTGCGGAAGACCGCCAGTTCCGAATATCCCCTTCTTCGGCAGCCCGGCTGTCAGGTTCATCACCTGACCCGTGGCTTTGCGTCCCCGCCTCACGGCGGGTTTGCCCTTGTCGGAAAGGGGTCTCCGCGACGTATACCTTTCTGAATCTCTACACGGCTCTCTGTACTCCCTCGAATCCGTCGAATCTGTTGTCACTCCAACTCACCGCAGAGCCCACGCTGTCCAGGGGCATCGCGGTTCCTTTGGAGAACCTTCCTGAAATGATCACGTTGGTCACAGTAGCGCCGCGGCTTATCAGCGCAGTCCCGACGGTAAGCGGGTAGGCGGGGGCGAGCCCGCTGATGTAGAGCAGGCGTCCGTTCTTATAGTAGCGGACGGTCCCCGCCACCACGGCAATGCGGAAGACGTCGCCGCGCACATAGGTGGTAGTGGTACGGGTCAGCCCGAGTTCTCGAACCTGAGCGACGCCACCGGACCGTAGGCGGATGGCAAACTGGATCTCGTTCCGGTTCGCACCAGGGCGTCCACTGCGCCAGCCGATCAGTCGCACGCTGCTCGTCTCGGAGGCAGTGAACTCGAGGTACCCATCACCGGAGATGATCTGCTGCTGCGAGACAGCACCGGCGTCGGCGCATCCGTCGCAGCCGGAGATCTTTCGCAGCGAGCTGCCGTTGGATGTCACATTCACAAGGCTGCTCCAGACGACACTCTGCCTCTGGGCCGGGACTGCTGCGGTCCAGGTGCTTGCGGGGCCAGGACCCGGGGCGACTGGGCCTCCCGAGGCCACGCCGGCGCCCTCGGCGGGAGCTGTCCCACCTGGAGCACTTCCTGAACTCTGGCTCGGAGGGGAAAATCCTCCGCCTGACTCAAATCCGGAGCCGCCGCCCGAGGACCCTCCACCACCTGAAGCAGTTCCCGAGCCTCCTTGGGTCGAGGTCGCGGTTGTGGGTGGCGGAGTCCCCGGATCTTGGGGCGGGGACGGGTCGGTGGGCACCGCTGCAGTCGTGAGGGTCGTGAAGGTGAAGTCGGCGGATTGGGTCTGATTCCCCGCCGCATCCGAAGACTTGACGCGGTAGTGGTGGAGTGCGCCAGCAGCGAGACCGTTCAGTGTCACGGTGTGCATGGTGACCCTGTTCGCATCGAGCGGCGTTGCGCTCCCGTAGCTTACCGTCGGACCATACTCGACGACCGAGTCGGCCGCCTCGTCTGTCGTCCAGATGATGGTGGCGCCGGACGAGGTGATCGACCCCGCCGTCACGGAGGAGATGACCGGCGGTGTGGTGTCGGGAGCGGCGTTGCTGACGGTGACGCTGACGGCAGCGGAGGTAGTCCGGTTGCCTGCGCCATCGCGTGCGACTGCCGTGAGGGTGTGGCTGCCACTGGTGGCGGTCGTTGTGTTCCAGGAGACGGCATACGGGACGGCGGTAACCTCGGCCGCAAGGGGAACACCATCCAGCATGAACTGCACTCCGACGACGCCGGTATTGTCAGAGGCGTTGGCGGAGATGGGGACGGTACCCGAAACGGTCGCCCCGGATGCCGGTGTGGTCAGCCCGACGAGAGGGGGCGTGACATCGCCGGTGGATGGAGTCGTGACAGTCAAGTCGGATGTCGCAGCCAGATTGCCCGCGGCGTCCCTGGACATTACCCGGTAATGGTAGAGCGTCCCAGCCGTCAGACCGCTGAGGCTGGCCGCGTGCGTAGTGACCAGCGTGGCATCGCGCGGCGTGCTGGAACCGTACGCGGCGGTGAGGCCGTACTCGGCCTGCGCGTCGGCCGGCTCATTGGTGGTCCAGGTGATGGTGGCAGTGGTTGAGGTCAGGGAAGAGACCGTGACCGAGGAGATGACCGGCGGGGTGGTATCGGCGGCGGCGGCGCCGGAGCCGGTGACGGAACGCGCAGCGGTACTGGCGTTGGAGTTGAAGAGGACGGTGTTGGCGAAACTGCCGGCGGCGGGAGGACTGAAGCGGGCGACGACAGTCTGGCTGGTCCCGGGGGAGAGGGTGAACGCGCCGCCGGAGACGATGCTGAAGGGAGTGGCGCTCGCGACGGTGCCGGTGAGGGCGGCGCCGCCGGTGTTGGTCACGGTGAAGGAGCGATCGGCCGAGGCGCCGACTGAGACGGATCCAAAGTCGGTGGTGATCTGGGGGGTAACAGCAAGGGAGGGCGTCGCACTCGAGACGCCGCTGAGGGCGCTGGCCGTGGCCGCGGTCAGGGCGTCGATATCGGCGCCGAGGTCCCGGCCGTCGGTGGCGGTGTTTTTGTAGGGGCTGGAG
>VBAI01000270.1 GCA_005882295.1 Candidatus Segetimicrobium genomatis
AACAGCGGCGGCTTCTCGTCCGTGCCGAAGAAGTAGTTCGACAGACCCGTGAGCCCATAGAGCCCATTGCCCGGGCTGATCCCCAGATCGCTCAGACGGACCGAGATCGTGAGCGTACATGGGCTTGGCGGAGTGCTCGAGAAGCAGGTACCGCTCGGCGTCGCCGGCGTCCCCGCGTCTGTCCGATGGAACTCGGTCGAGGTGACCGTTGCATTCACGTCGTCCATCCGGCCGGCCTCTACGGCCGCCGGGTCCGGTGGGGCGTCGCGATACGCGACGTAGAAGGTATTCCCCCCATCCGCGCCACCGTCGTCGCCGCTGGCGGCAGCCCAGAACTCGGCACCCCAAATACCACCGGTCACACCGCCCGTCCCGCAGGCGATCGCCTTCAAGGCGGACGGCGCCGAGTTCAGCGTGAGCGTAACCGTGAGCAGACCGTTGGCCCGGCTCGAACTCGCACCAAGGAGGTCCATCCCCGCACACGAGCCTTTGGGGAGGCCGTTGCCGTCGAAGACGTCCCCCGCGCGGTCGGAAACCGAGTGGTCGCGGATCGGCCAGCTGGACATGAGCGTGATGTTCTGGTCCTTGAAGATACTGTTGCCGGAGAGCTGCCGCGTGAGCTTGTCACGCGTATCTGTATTCCGCCTCTGATGGTCGTCCGAGTACACGATGTGCGCGGCACCGAGGTGGTCGACATCGACGGTGAAGAAGTCGAGCAGGTCGCGGTCGGCCGAGCCGAAGAGACCCCCAGTGGAGATGTCGCCGATGTGGTTGGGCTCGGCGCTCACCTGGACGCCATTGAAGTTCGCGCCGGTATTGAGCGCATTCATCGACTGGGCGAAGTAGACGTTCCAGACCTGCCCGACATTGACGTTCGAGTTCGCGCCGCTGTTCGACTTGTAATAGACGAGGTCGACGCGGCCGGCGTCACCCGCGACCATCCACGGGAAAATCGCCGAATCATTCGCCGATCCGGTCAGGTCGATCGGTGCCGCCCAGTGCGCTCCGCTGTCAGTCGAGAAGGTGTAGTAAACGTCCTGCTCGCCCTCACCCGTCGAGGTCACGTTCCGGGCCTGAGACCAGTTGTAATAAAGGTTGCCGGCCCGGTCGATGGCCATCTGCACGAAGATTTGTGCCGGGTCCACGGTCTTTGGAAGGTCGACGACCTTCAGCCGAATCCAAGAGTCGCCACCATTGGTCGACTTCGCGATGTAGATCTGCCACGGGCAGGGGCAATCGAGCCCCTGGCCGCCCGCGCTGATGCGCCGCACGAACGGAACATAGACTGGGTGGGAATTTCCCGAGCGCACGGTTTTGTCCGCAGCGACCGGTCCGGCGACCCAGAGGTATGGATCAGACGGATCAGGACACGGCGTCGGGACAAGATCGTTCGCGGCGGGATTCAGGGGGTTGGCACCCATAGCGAATGTGGCAGGGACACACACGGAGTCGGTCAAGAAGCTTGCCGATGCCGCGCCGTGTGTGCTCCTCGCCGCGATCAGCGTTGGGAAGACCACGTTAAGAAGATTGATCGCGCTGATGTAGACGTTCCCGCCCTGCAACGTCGTTCCGGGGTACGCCTCGTCCGCCTCCACCCACTGCCGATCGTCCACAAGGTCGAGACCCGCGCCGAAGACATCATCGGTCGTCCAGTTCTCGCCTTCATCGGTCGAGACGTTCATCGTGATGTGATCGAATGCGAGGTCGACGAAGTAGATCTTGTGTGAAAGGGACCCGACGACGAGGTGGCTATCGCCGCCCCCCTGGCCAGTCCCTACAGGTTTGGTCGTAAGCGGCGTGTGAAACGGGACGCGGAATGTCTGACCCAGATCGGTGGACTTGTAGAATGTGCTGTACCGGGGCTCGACGAAGCCCTGCGGCGCCGAGACGTAGACGGTGTCCCTGAAGCATGGAGCGGGATTCGGCGCGCACTGCGCCGCGGTCGTGAACGGGTACCGGTCAACGACTACCGTCGGCTCGCCGCCAAACCGTTTGTAATCAACGAAAGCGGCAGGCGAGA
>VBAI01000271.1 GCA_005882295.1 Candidatus Segetimicrobium genomatis
GTGGCGGCCGGGCCCGCGGGGGCGGTCGCGGTCGCCTTCTACGATCGCCGTAAGGCCTGCCCGAGCGACGCGAGTGTGCTGGCGGCGGACGTGGGACGCACGAACTTCTGCATCGACGTCTCGCTGCAGGCGTACAAAGACACCGGTGCCGGGGCGGCCCGCATCGGATCCAACGTCCGCATCTCACAGTTCACGTGGGATCCGGAGCAGCCCGCGCAGCGCGTGGGTGGACTCTCGCAATATCCTTGTGCCGGGGCCAGGGATCCATGCCCGGACGGCCGCGGCTTCATCGGCGACTACTTCGGCCTGGCGATCTCCGCGAGCAACATCTACGCGCTCTTCGTGTCGACGCACTACCCGTCGAACGTGACGGCGGACGAGGGCGGACCCGTCTACTACCAGCAGCAGGTGCTGGCCACGGTGAAGCGCTCGGCGTTCGGGTCGGGATACTAGCGGACCGGGCCCGGTTCGGCGTCCAGGTCCGCCGCGCACACCACCGGATGCTGCCGGTCGGTTGATTCCACGGCGTTCTGCGCGGCAAAGATCAGCTCGGCGCCGTTCACGGCATCGTCAGGGAAGGTGGCAATGCCGGCGCGGAGCGGGGGACCGGCGTCTGATTGGAGCAGGTGGCCAAGCGTGGCGTCCTCCTGGAGCTGCTGCAGGAGCCGGCTGACGAACTTCTTCGCGCTGGCCTGGGTGGCCATGGACAGCATGACCAGCAATGCTCCCCCATCCGTGCGGGCCATAATGTCGGCGCGCCGGATGGTGCCAAGCACGAGCCCGGCGAACCGCTTGTGGACGAGATCCGTCGCAGCGTCAGCCAGCAATAGATTGAGGATCGCAAACGGCGCACCCAGCTGCGTAGCTCGCCTGATCTCGTCTGAGAGAATGTTGTCGAACTGATCCCGCGTAAACAGGCGCGCCTCCGGCTTCGCGGTGGCCAGGCGCTGCAGGTTTTCCAGCAGGGATGCCCGGTCCAGCGCCATGCCGGCCTGGCTCCCCACGTGGCCCAGCACGGCCACGGAGTGCCGGGCCGGATGCCACTGGTCATCTCCGCCGGCGCACAGGATCCCCTGCAGCCGCCCCGCCAGGATGATGGGGGTGCACACGGCACGCAACCACGGCGCGTCCTGGATTTCGACCGTGACCGGGCTGGTGGTATCGGCGGTCACTTTGCCCGCGCACACGCGCATCAGCTGGACCGCGTCGCGATCGGTTAATCCGTGCACGTAGGCGAGATCCAGATCGCCGGCGGTATGGTTCGTCAGGAACACGGCACCGTAAGGAGCCCGCAGCAGGTGCTGCGCGGCTTCCGTCACCTTCACCAGGACCGCTGCCGTGTCGGTAACGACCGCGAGTTTCCGGGAGAGTTCATATGCGAATTCAAGTTCCCCCAGGCGCCGGCGGAGCTGGTCGGTCGACTCGGTCAGCTTATCGTTGAGTTCACGGTTCTTGCGTCCATGTTCTTTCAGCAGGCGACTCTCCTGGGCCATGATGCCGAAGATCAGCGCCGTCACGAGGCTGCTGCCGGTGAACAGGCCGACCCGCAGTGTCGTTGACCCCAAGGAGGGCAGTCCGCCCTCGGCCACGTTCCACATCCAGATGACGATCCCGGACACCGCTACCGCAGACAGGATGGCTTCACGGAGCTCGAGGCGGATCGCCGCGGCCAGGACCGGAAGATAGAAGAGGAACAGGAGACTGCTGTTGATCCCGCCCGTGTACCAGACCAGGGCGGCGATCGCCAGGATGTCGATGGTGAGAAACACATCCTGTCGCAGCACCCCACGGAGGCGCGGCAGGATGATCAATGCGCCCAGGATATAACATGCCAGCAGCGCGGTGAGACCGATCAGCACAATTTTCGTCTCGGGAGACACCACATCCCACCAGAGAATTGGCAGGAGCGCGAACAGGATCAACAGGCGGATCAGGGAGACCTTGCGCTCGACATGACCTTCCGGCTGGCGGCTGGGCAGGTGCGCATAGGCCAGCGCAATCGCGTGAACCATACCGCGGATGCTTCGGGGTGACTCAGTCTGACGCAATGTGGGCTCCTTCGGGGGGCGTCTGCTTATGTCTTATACCTCAGCGGGGCACCGCTGAGTCGCAGGAGGGAGCCCAGGGCGGCTATGCGATCAGGGGAACTAGAGAAACCCCGTTGCCGCCGCGGTTCTTGACAGCGTACATCGCCAGGTCGGCAGCGACCATCAAGTCGCTCACCGAGCTCTTGCGGTCGATGCCTACCACGCCGAAGCTGCCTGTCGTGGCCACCAGCTGGTCGCCGATTGAGACGTGATGTTCACGAAAGGCCTGCGCCAGCCGCTCGGCGACAGTCTTGGCTTCACCGAGGGACGTGTAGGTCAAAATCAAGGCAAACTCATCTCCGCCCAACCGGGCGGCGACGTCGGTGGCACGGACATTTTGTTTGAGAATTTCAGCGATGCCGATCAGCAGGCGGTCGCCGGCCTGGTGGCCTAGGGAATCGTTGACGGCCTTGAATTTGTCGAGGTCAAGATACACGACGGCGGCGGGAATGCGATAACG
>VBAI01000272.1:0-404 GCA_005882295.1 Candidatus Segetimicrobium genomatis
TGCCAGCCCGACCCTGACCATGTCGAAGTGCGTGTGGGGCGCGGTCAGAGCCCCCGCGCTGTTGGCGACATGGATCAGCACCCGCGGCACGCGCGCCCGGACCACCCCCGCGACGGGCTGAAACCGTGCCAGTTGGTCGCGGGTCATCTCATGGTCGGGCTCGTCGGCACAGGCGAGCTGCGTGTAGCACCCTTCGACCCTGATCCCTTTGGCCAGCAGGCGGTCCAGCAGCATCGGCGCGTCCTGCGGAAACACGCCCAGCCGGGTCATGCCGGTGTCCACCTTGAGGTGGACCGGAGGGACGGCACCCACGTGCTGGAGCGCGATCTCCGCCATTTCCGCGGACGTGATGCTGATGCTCAGCCGATGGGCCGCAGCGTCGGCCACCTCACCCGAGGTCAGGC
>VBAI01000272.1:486-3157 GCA_005882295.1 Candidatus Segetimicrobium genomatis
CGCATCCGCTTTGACCACACTCATCAGCCGGCAGGACCGCGACAGGAGGTGGCGGATGGTCTGGATGTTTCCGGCGATGGCGCCCAGGTCCACCTCCGCCCACGCCCGCAGCACCGTCGTCTCCGACAATGGCCCCAGTGGCGTCACAACCTCGCGTTTTCGCGCTCCGCCCCGGGCGCGTCTCGCGCGCGCCGAGGATGTCGCGCTCCCACCCGAGCGAGCGCGGGGGCTTCCGCGCCCCCGGTTGGTCCTCATGCGTTCCACATTAGACGGACCTCCCGCCACCGCCTTGTTGGACGCAGGATCCAAGACCCCCGAACGGGTTGGGGATTAGGGGATAATGGCGCAGCGAGGTATGATGAGTCAAAGTAGACTCAATCTCAATTTCAGTTGGTCGCGACGTTTCCCTTGATGGGCGTGCTATCCAAATGGCCGTGCTTAGTCGGACCGGAGATGACACGTGACGCGCTCTAAGGCCGTCTCTCTTCGACCAGCGATCGAACACCTGTACAAGGTGTTCGCACATTACCCACTGGTGCAGGCGATGACCGTCTGCGATTGTGGGTGCGTGACCGGGGACGACCTCCTGCGGATCGCGAGCAAACCTTTGCGCAAACTCACCGCAGGAGATCTGGAACGATATGCTTTCAAGGCGATCACAACATGGGGGGAGGTGCACGATTTCAAACATTTCCTTCCGCGTCTGCTTGAGCTGGCGGCGGAAGCTGGAGAGGTCGGACACACGGCGCCCGAGACACTCCTCCACAAGCTCGCCTTCGGCCAGTGGCGGACCTGGCCGCGGCCTGAAGTGGAGGCGATTGAGTCGTTCTTTGCGGCCCTTTGGACGGCGCTGTTGAGTTCGTCACCGGACCGCCCGCGCGGGCGGGTGTGGGATGCTGGCACGTGGTTGACCGCACTGGCGCAAGCGGTGGACGACCTCACGCCTTTTCTTGCGGAGTGGCGTGGTCTCCGTTCCGAGCCATCACTGCGGCGACTGGCGGACTACCTGGATGACGAGTATCACGACATCATGCTCTACGGAAGGTTGGGCAACCCGCACTGGGGCGACCGGCCAGACCAGATGCGCCAGGTAATGACGTGGCTGGCAGCCCCTCAGACCTGGCAGCAGCTTGAGTCGGGTCTGGCGGCGGCGCGCACACGTCGGGCTGCGGATGCGATGCGGCGCGGCCTGGACCGGTTGAGCCGTATTCCGCGCGCCGACCTGCCGACCCGCCCCGAAACCGTGGGCACAGAGATAGACCTTTATGATGTCCAGCGCCGAGTGCCATATCCACTGGTCTTTGCCGCAGTCAGCGGCCCACACCTGTACGGCTTCCCCTCGAAGGACTCGGACTACGACCTGCGCGCGGCGCACGTCCTCCCCGCGAATACCGTATTGGGATTGGCGCCGCCTCGAGAGACCATTGAGCTGGCCGCCACGACCGCGTACGGTCGAGTCGAGTTAGTCTCGCACGACGTCGGCAAGTTCTTCTCACTGATCCTGAAGCGAAATGGGTACGTGTTGGAACAGTTATATTCTCCGCTGGTTGTGAGGAGCAGTCCGGAACATGCAGAGCTGAAAGCGATCGCCCGCCGGTGTATTACCCGTGGCCACGCGGACCATTACCTGGGGTTCGCCGAGTCGCAGTGGCGCGCCCTCGAATCGAAGGGTCCGCAGATCAAGGTCCTGCTGCACGTCTTCCGGGTGCTGCTGACCGGCATCCACTTGATGCGGACAGGAGACGTTGAGCCAAACCTCCCCCGGCTGAACCAGGAGTTTCGGCTCTCCTACCTCGATGATCTTATCGCTCAGAAGGTCGCCGGGGGGGAAGATGCGGTGGTGGGAGCTGCCCGGCTCGAGTTCTTCGAAACCGAATATCTGCGTCTGCGTGAGGTGCTGGCCGACGCTGCGGCCATCTCGGCCTTGCCCGATACACCCGGAGCCGTAGACGAGCTGAACGACCTCCTGCTCCGATTGCGCCTGCAATCGCTGCCGGGCGGCCAAAAAGATCGTCGCGGCTCTGAGAGGAGCGGCGGCTCTAAGCGGATCGAGCGACTGATCGCCAACGTCTCGGGAGAATTCGCCTTCCTCGAGAACATCATGAAGGGATTGCTCGGCGAGAATTCAGATACCTGAGTTCTCTCCGGTTAGTCTGGTGGGAGCTTTCAGCTCCAGGAAGTCCACATGGAGGGCCAACCAGAAGATCCTCGGCTCTAATCGCGCTGCTGGAAGGTGCGGAGGTTCCGGCGGAGTAAATATCGACACAGCAGCCTCGCACATTCATCGCAATCTTGTCATGGCCCGGGCAGGGCTGGCTTGTGAAGTCATCCTAAGGGAGGGAAACAATGATTCGACACGCTCGAGGGCTCACGGTGTTGAGCCTGCTGGTTATCCTGGCGCTGGCGCCGTTCAGCTCGGCCGGCGCGGCCATGGGCGGCAAGCTGGAGATCTTCAGCTGGTGGACCGCCGGAGGCGAGGCCGAAGGGCTGTCAGGCATGTTCAGCGTGTACAAGAAACTCTACCCCGGCGTGGAGATTGTGAACGCGACGGTGGCCGGCGGGGCGGGGACCAACGCCAAGGCCGTCCTGGCCACCCGCCTGACGGGCGGCGACCCGCCGGATTCGTTCCAAGTCCATGCGGGGCTGGAAGTGCAGAAATACGACCCCGCCG
>VBAI01000247.1 GCA_005882295.1 Candidatus Segetimicrobium genomatis
CGATTTACGCAGTTCAAGCCCGTATTGCAGGTGTCGACCTCGAGGATCACTCCACTTTGGAATGCGGTGTTATGGTCAATGACGACGTTTCCAGGTCCGTCCGCCATTCCGAAGAGGTACCCTGGAGTGCCGCCGCCTGGGAAGGTCTGCCCGATGTCGACAAACAAGTTGTTTTGAATGAGCGCCCTCTGGAGCTGCTGGCTCGACAGGTTATTGTCGTAGCCCCGCATGAAGATGCCCGCCGTAGTACGGGTGATGGTGTTGTGGGTGAACGTAACGTCTTGCACGACGCACCAAGTGCAGCCACCATTGTCGTTCCGCGGCGTGAACAGGACAGAAAAACCGGTCTGCCCCTCAAAACCGGGCCAGTTGTTTTCAAACGTGTTGCCATCGATCAGTACGCGCTGCGCGTTTTTCAATTCGAGGTGGTTCTTCACCCCCCACGTGTTTGGATACCACGTTTGCAGTTTGAGGAAATGGTTGCCCCGCACCTCGATGTCGGAGGGAACGAGGAGGGGATTCGTGATGGTCGGATCTTGCCCGCCGAACATTACGTTCACGCCGGCCGCTTCCAACTGATTGTTGACGATCTTGAACGGCCCCCCGCCGTTAAACGATCTGAACGCGTACGACTCCTTACTAACGAGGTGGATATTGGATATGTATGAATCGATGACTGCAATCCAGTTGCCTTGTGCGGCGATTCCGTGCTGGAAGTATCCCTGGTCCGTTCCGTGGATGTAGCAGCGGTCGAAGTAGATATGGTGCGCCTCCTGCGACAAGTCGGTGCCGGAGTATGGAATGTTTACGATGGCAAAGTACGGGCTGGCGTCCGAGCCCGTCCAGGTAGTCGTCAATTCGATTCCAACAAACCGGTAGTAGTTTGCCCCCGGTTCCACGGTAATGGCAGGGTTCCAATCAGTGCCGCTATTGTCACGGATTATCGTCAGATTGGGATCGTTTCGTTGTACACGTTGTCCCGGCGCTGGGAGACTGCTGTAATTAGACGACTGGATGTAGATCCACCTGTTGTTTGGGTTGGTTTTGACAGGTGCCGTGAAATTCCCGGTGTAGATTGCCCCTGCCTTGAGAATGATCACGTCTCCAGGGATGGAGTTGGTCAGAGCATTCCGAAAAGCTGCCACATCGCCAACCCCTGGACTCGTCTCCCCGACCGTCCAGGTCATCCCGCCTGTTGGGAGGTTATAGGTCGTGTCGATAAAGTTCTGGGGCGGCGCCGGGTAGGTCGGCGACGACTGGGCGGCAGCCTGGGTCCCGCCCAGCAGGGCTACGACGAGTGCGATAATCAAGAGCCATACAGTGAACATCTCACAGACCTCCCCTTACGAATTGGACGAACCGAATTACGGATGGTTCGTCTCTTCCTGAGGAGTTATCCGGCAGTAACTTTCCTAAATGCGGTAGGAGTTTTATCCTACAGTTGACCGATGCATAATCAGGTGTTTTACCTAATTACCTGTGAGGTATATACCTTAGTTGAGCGTTGATGCAGGTGTCCTAAAATTCGATGGCCTAACGCAGGTTTCGGTCCGATGCTGGGCTTATAGAGCGGGTTCTAACTCAGTCTTCCTTCGGGGCGGGCACGGATCGAAATATCGCAACGGCCTCGTCGTATTCCTCGAGTGTGTTGACGTTTGTGAAGCTTTGCAGGGTCGGATCCCATTCTCGCAGATCCTCCTCAGGGATCAGGCGCACTCGCAGCGCGGGCTCGGCGAGCAGCCGGCGCAGCGAGCCACCCCCGCGCCGCAGCAGGTCCTCTGCGGTCTGACCGACACTCCGGTGATAGACTGCACACAGCGGGTGTATGTTGCCCAGCGCCTCGGGGACGATGGCGCTCCATCCGGGTGCAAGATC
>VBAI01000248.1 GCA_005882295.1 Candidatus Segetimicrobium genomatis
GGGGGTGAATGCCCAGTCGTAGCCGGCGCCATTATAGCTTTGACAGACACGACCTGATTCGTTAGAGTCGGCGGCCTTCCAGTAAACCGCCATGCTGGCCGTCGTGCTGTTGTCGATGCGGCGCAGCAGCGTCCATCCATTCGTCCACGGCGTCGTCACCATATTTTGATAATCCCACCCTGCAACGCTGTGGCCAACGGTGATCGACTGGGTGATGCTCGCCAAGTTATGGAACCGGTAGCTGATCCTCAGCCGGTCGCCCGCGGACCACGTTCCGAGGATGGGATTGGTGAACGTGAACTCTTTGGAGCCGGCAGTTCCCTGTAGCTCGGTAGGGGCGAAGCCGCTGGTGTTCAGCACGACCCCAGCAGAGTTCACGTGGTCGACCGCGGCCGACACCCAGATATTGGAGTTAGCTCCGGCCGTGGGGACAGAGATTCGGACGAGGTAGGTGCCCGCGACTCCGGTGGCCCCGGGCACTCCCACTTTGGTGAAGCCGTAGCTGTATTCGTACGCATTGGCCGCGACGCTCACGGGAATGCTGATGTCCCCGGTATAGACATCGAGCTCTTTGTTGAAGTCCGCCCCAGCCACGGTGAGGTCGGAGTTCGTCATGTTCATGGCGTAGTTCGCCGGGGTGGTGACCGTAAAAGCAGATCCGCCTGTCCAGGAGATCACCGCGAGCATCACGTCGCCGTTGGCCACGCCTGTGGGCACGTGGACGCAGTTGCCAGTGTTTGAGAGACCATTATAGACGTCACCGCCGTTGGGTGAAATTGCGCGGAACGCGATGCTGCCGCCACCTCCCGGTGTGTAGGTCGTCGACTCGGTGGCGCCTGTGAACTCCACAAAGAACACCGGATTGGTGATGCCCGACCCGAGCGTGCCGGATTTGCTGTTGACGTAGTAGTCCCAGCATTGCTGCGTCGAGGTGAAGATCCACGGACTGCCGCTGTTGCACCGGCCGGGATCGCCGCCTTTAAAGTAGAGGTACTTGCCGTCGGCATCGAAGGTGTGCTGCGCGCGATACTTGAGGCTGCTCGTGGCAGCGCTGTCCACGTCAATTTCGGGCATCGGCCGCACGCCGGCGCTGGCGTTGCAGGTCCAGGCCCAGGTCGGGCAGCCCACACCGGTGATGACCCCGTTGGCGGTGAGCCCGCCGATGACGTTGGCCCCAGCGGTGTTGACTGAGATAGCGGTTGGCCCGCTCAACTGGTTGTTGGCGTGGACGGCGCTGGCGGCGCTGGAGGGGTAGTCGTTGCTGACGGTCAACCCTGAGGTGTTGCTGCCGATGGTGGCGGTAGTGTTCGCCAGCACCGTGGAGGCGGCGCTCTTGGCCACCACCTTGACCGCGGCCTTCAACACCCGCCGGCCCCCGCCCCGGGTGCCCGTGGAGGTGATGGATCGGATCAACCCGGAGGAGGTGACGGTGACCACGTACTGGCCGTGATACCCGTCCAGCCGGCATTCTGGCCGAGCTCATACATGGCGCGGGAAAGGCCGGCCTCGGCGGCATACTGGGCCGCACTGGCGTCGCCCGCGTTGTAGGCGACGGAAATCTCCGTGAAAGTAGAGTTCACCATGGCCACACCGGCCACGGTGAGCAAGACTACCAGGACGAGCACTGCGGCCAGTGCCGAACCCCGCTGATCACGGAGTCGCGCAGTCGCGGAGTCGCGCAGTCGCGACAATCCGTCCCGCGATTCCGTTGGTTCGCGCATCTCAGTCGCCGCTAGACCAGGAGAGCGGGATCATGAACGAGCCTGCCGTCGATGTGGTGAACGCGGCCGGCAGGTTCTCCACCACCGTCCGGTTGTACTGAATGGTCGCGGTGCCGGTGCCGCCGGTATCCTGTAGGGAGATACTGCCGTTAGATAGCAGAAGGCCGCTCAGCGTGAACGCGATCGAGTCCGCACCGTGCTGCAGGTCGAAGCCCAGGTTGCCGCTGCTGGCACCCTGCAGGTTGCCATTGCCGTCGGGGTTATCAGATCCCGCCAAGGTGTAGACGATTCCTGTGATGGACGTGCTGGTGCGTCCCGCGGACGCACCTGACGAGATCATCGAGATCTTCCCGCCCGCGAGAAGCGCGGGATCGCTGCCCTGGTACGTGTGAGTATAGTTGGCGCTGGCCGAGGCCGTATTTTGGAAAACAATATCCCCCGACACGCTGGTGCCGCTGCCGCGGCGGAAGGAGACAATCGCGCCGTTGAGCTGGGTGAGCACACTATTCGTGAGGCCACTGGCCGCTGTGGTGCGGATGCACAGCGTCTCCGTGTAGCTAGACCCACCGCAGGTGACCGTTGTTCCGCCTCCAGGCTTCAAGGCGAGGATATGGGTGGCCCCAGCCTTGCTGGCGCTCGCCGTGGCCGTCTTCGTCCCGCTCGCGCCGGCGCTGACCTGGAGCACGTCGGCCACTTCAAGGGCAACGGCTTGGGCTGTAGAGTCTGATCGCTCGGTCATGCCGGCGGGAGGCGTCCAAGTCCCAGTCCCAGCGAGGCCAAACGAAGCCACAAGCATAGTGTTGGCAACACTTGTCGTAATGCTGGGAGTCGAATGGGTCGCGCCGCTGGAAGTTGCCTGCCCGTTCTCGACGTCAATCGGTGTGGTCGTATCGACCCCTGAATAAGCCACGATGGCGCCTGTCATGCTTTGTGAGCCGCTGCCCGGGGAAAATGCGAAGTCGTAGCCGGCGCCACTATACGATCGACACACGCGGCCGGATTCGTTGGAGGCGACCTTCCAGTAGACCGCCAGGCCGACGCTGGTGCTGTTGTTAATGCGGCGCACCAACGTCCATCCGCTCGACCACGGCGTCTTGATCATGTTGGACAGTCCCCAACCTGACACGGGGGTGGCAATGGTCACCGACTGCACGCTGGCCGCGGCATTCCGGAACCGGTAATAGACCTTGAGCCGGTTGCCGCTGGACCACGTCCCGAGGTTGAGACCGGTGAACGAGAACGTCTTTTGGCCGGTGGTACTGAGTTGCGTCTCGGCGGTAAAGCTGCTTCTAGTTTGTTCGACCCCACCGGAGTCCACGCGGGCGAGCGCGACAGACAGCCAGATGTTGGAGTTGGCCGCTGTCACATAGTTCGAGAGCCAATAATCGCCCGTAACTCCGATCGCGCCAGGCACCCCCGATGGAGTGAATCCGAAACTGTCTTCGGTCGCACTGGCGGCGACACTCACCGCTAGGCTAATATCCGTGCTAAAGTCGCCAAGCTCTTTGTTGAAGTCACCTATAGTCCATGGCGCCATCGCCTCGGCACTTGTGGTACCAGTTTGAAGGGTGACTGACTGCGCGCTGGCCGCGGTGTTCCGAAATCGGTAATAGACCTTGAGTCGGTCGCCGCTGGACCAGGTCCCCAGGTTGACGCTGGTAAGGGAGAAGGTTTTGACGCCGGTGCTTCCGGCGGACTGCTCAGCGGCAAAGCCGCTGAGAGTCTGCAGGACCCCAACGGAGTTCACGCGGGCGACCGCAGTCGACAGTAGAATGTTCGCGTTGGCCACGGTGACATTCATCTCGACTATGTAGTTGCCGGTGATCCCGCTCACCCCGGGTTGTCCCGCTCTGGTGAACCCAAAACTGTCCTCGGTTGCACCGGCCGCGACACTGACCGCAATGCTCCCTGCCGTCTCTGTGCCCGGGTTGAGCTCCCTGTTGAAGTCCAACCCGCCAGACAGATCGGAGTTCGTCGATCTCAGGACGTATGCTGTCCCGCCACCGAGGTCGGAGGGCGTCAGATTCAGGGCGTAGTTCGCCGGTGTGGTGATCGCCTCACTGGTGCCGTCAGACCAGGAGATGGCCGCGAGCACCACGTCGCCGTTGACTATGCCTGTGGGTACTTTGATGCAGTTCCCAAGGCCTAGCCCGTTGTAATTGGTACTTTGACCGGCGCGGAACGCGAGGCTGCCGCCGCCACTGGTCGTATAGTTTGTGGACTCGCTCGCGGTGAACTCGACGAAGTACACGGGATTGGTAAT
>VBAI01000299.1 GCA_005882295.1 Candidatus Segetimicrobium genomatis
CTCCCGAGTACAAATTCCCGGCGGCCGTGGAAGATGCGTACGCGGGCACGCGCTGGGCCTCGCAGCACGCGCAAACATTTCGCGGTGACCCGACACGCCTGGCCGTGAGCGGCTCTAGCGCCGGAGGCAACCTGGCGGCGGTGGTCGCTCTTGCAGCCCGCGATCGCGGCGGGCCCCCGCTTTCCTATCAGCTCCTGATTGTCCCGGTTATTGACTCCGCGTTCGACACGCCGTCATACCGCGAGAACGCCGAGGGATACGGTCTGACGTCTGAGGGCATGCGCTGGTACTGGCGGCACTACCTGACCACCGACGCCGATGGCCGGCACCCGTATGCCTCACCGCTGCACGCGCCGAGCCTGCGGGGACTTCCTCCCGCGTTCGTGGCCACGGCCGAGTTCGATCCGCTGCGAGACGAAGGCGAGGCGTACGCGGCGCGCCTGCGGAACGAGGGCGTACCCGTGACACACAAACGCTATGCGGGAATGGTGCACGGCTTCCAGGGACCTGAGGCGGATACGGATATGGTCGCGGCGCTGCGGGCTGCGTTTCAGAAGCCTTTGTCTCAGACGCCTCCTCCGCCGCGACTAAAACGGGCCTAGGTCACGACCCCGGCAGGTCGCCCCCCTGCGCGCACGCGCAGAACGCATCCACGATCTGCGGGTCAAACTGCACGCCGCGCATCCGCCTCAGCTCAGCCAGGGCCTGCTGGGATGGGAGCGCGGGACGGTATGGCCGGTCGGACGTCATGGCCTCAAACGCGTCCGCGACAGCCAGAATGCGGGCAAACAGCGGGATCCGCTCGCCGTCCAAGCTGTCCGGGTATCCCCGGCCATCCCACCACTCATGCACATGGCGGACAGCATCTTTGATCGCCTGACTCAACGGCGCGGAGTGGAGGATCGAACTTCCGACAACGGCGTGCTGCCGCATGAGTTCCCACTGGCTGGACGTCAAGGGACCCGGCTTCATCAAGATGTCGTCGGGGACGCCGATTTTGCCGATGTCGTGCAACCGGGCGGCAACCTCCAGTTCCGCGAGGGCTGATGGCGGGAGATCGAGGCGGCGCGCCACGCCCAACACAAATGCCGCCACCCGGCTGGAGTGGTTGCCTGTATGAGAATCTCGCGCGTCTACGGCGCTGGCCAAGGCGCGGTACGTGCCGAGGTGGGCCGCGCGCAAACTCTCATCGTGCCGGTGTGACGTATGCGTCGTCACCTGCATCAGGGCCACCATGCCGAAGCAGAGGACGAAAAATCCACTTGGCGCTATGGCCCACACGGTCCGCTGGACCTGGGCCAGCCGGCGCTCCATCGGCCTGAAGTCGTAAAACACTTCAAACGCCCCTGACGGGTTCAAGGCATCCTTGAGGCTTACCGGAACAAAGAGCCGCACGACGCCGGATTGTGAGACTGCGGGCATCAGCGCCGCGGGCTTGATCCGGGCCCCAGAGGCCACCGGCTCGTTGGCGGGCGGATCGATCCAGACCTGCTTCTCCTGAAAGGTGACGTACCGCAAATACCCGTCCCGGGACATGTACATCGTCTTGGCCGGAAACGGGCCGAACTGGGACGCCGGCTGCACGGCCACCGAGCCGTCCAGCGCGGCACGCAGCCCGTTGGAAATCGGGAACTCCATCCCGATCCCGAAGTCGTCGTTGCTGTACAGGAGGACACCCGAACGACTCCACAACCTGACCCGCATCAGGCTGGTATGCCTGGGATCCGCGAATAGGCCGTCAAAAAACGTTCGTTTGTCTGGTCCCAGGCCGTCCTCAAATTCAGCGCGCGTGAACGCGGGGGAGGAGAGTCCGCTGACCTGATCCGCGACCTGGCGGGCTTCCCAATCGATGATGGATTCGCGGATCGCCGCCGCGGCAAGCGGGGACAGGCTGGCGATCAACGCCATGACCGTGAGTCCGACGACAAGTGCAAAGCGAAGCCTGGGGCCGAGGCGCCCCGCTCGCCTCAACCGGCCCCACGAATGATGCCACACACGTCGCAGGTCTGGCCTGCCGCCACCCGCCATGGCCTGGATCCCCACGATACAAATCGGAGCAACTTCCACGGGGCAGAAATCTCCTCAAGGTTTTCTGCCTGCTGCCGATGCCGCGCGAAGGGCTTGGAGTGACCGGCAGTCGGGAAATTTGGAAGGAGGCGGAAAAAACTATGCCCCCTGACGCGGCCTCAAATCATTCGACTGACAGCGCGTGTACCTGGCCAAGCAAACTGAACTGAAATATAGTAAGGAACGACATGGTCGGATCGAACTTGCAAGCCTTGATCTTGGATTACGGGGAAGTCCTTAGCCACCCCCAACGCGTGGAGGTTGTCCGCCGGCTGGCGCACGGAGTTGGGGTGTCTGTTGACCAATTCACGGCGGCCTACCTGCAGCATCGCGTTGCATATCATATTAACCTGCCTGCCAGCGTTTACTGGTCCCGCGTTCTCGACTCGCTTGGGGTTGCTTCGCCTGCTGGACAGTCCACGATCCAATGGTTGACCGAAGGTGACGCCGACTCATGGACTGCATATCGCGACGAAGTGTGGGAGCTAGCGCGGTCTTTTCGTGATGCGGGTGGAGTCACGGCCATGCTCTCCAACGGAGTTCCTGAAGTGATGGCGCGCGTCCGAAGCGAGCGCGAACTCGCAACGTACTTTGACGCAGTGATCGTCTCCTGCGAGGTCGGTGTAGCCAAACCGGACCCGACCATCTACGAGATCATCCTGTCTCGTCTACGCGTTGAACCTCATAAGGCACTCTTCGTCGATGACCGGATCGAAAACCTCGAAGGGGCGGCCCGGCTCGGGCTTCGCGTTTTCCGTTTTTTTGGCGATGGCGCCGTTAACCAGCTCCGCACCGTGCTCCAGGCCTCTATCGATACTGACCCCTCAACCAAACGGGTATCCCAGAAACCAATACGCTGACCACCCTTCTTTGCCGCCGCGGGCAAGCAGTTGCGCCAACTGTCGCCCAGGTGCGTCAGGCGGGAGCGGGGGAGGGCCGCGAGCGACTGGAGGCGAGCCGTTGCCGCCGTTAGCGAGCGCCGCGTCGCGCAGGGTCGGGCCCTGTACACGAAGCGTAGTCCAGCGGAGTTGTACAGGGGGGCCCGGAGCAGCGAGCGCGAGCGTTACGCTCGGCAGGCGAGCCGACTCGGAGCGGAGCGGCCCTCCCCCGCCCCCGCCTCAGAAATAGGGACCCTTGCAGCCCCTTACCATTGGACTTCAAGCTGGGAGATTGCGGCGTGGCTCGAGAGTGGAATCTCAGCGAGGGTCTCTCCCCGCGGGAAAGGCGTAAGAGGATTGGGCCGCCTCCTGGCGGCCCAACCTCCCGGACTTAGGCACCGGTACAGATCTGACGATCCCTGGTGCCGGGTACCGTTATCTCCAGGCTATCACGGGCATTCGGTCGCTGCGATCCCATCGATCTCAGCCAGGAAGGTACCCAGATCGCTGACGTGGCCCTCGATCAAAAGTCCGAGTTCAACGAATAGACGAGCGACATTCCCCAACCCCAAGCGCGGCACATCCTGACTCGACGCGTGCTCGCCGATATCACCTACTGTTGTGGCCCGCTGGGAGGTGACGACGCCCCAGCAGTTTGGATTCGCCGGCTTTGCCGCAAGGGCCGGCGTTGTAAGTCCAGCGGTGAGCAGCGACATTATTGCCAGAACAACCCATGCCTTCATCTTCTTTACCCCCTCCACTCTTTCTTCCGAAGGAATAATGAGCAATTCCACTACGATCAGTGACCCTCCTGTGGCTGAGTTTTCCGCAGCAGGAATTCTTTTACCACCGCAGGCGGGAAGCTCCCTCGTTGGGTCGCGTGGACCAGGTCCTGAAGCACTCGCCTGGCGTGATCGATCTGGTGCGCCGTGATGTTCCCACGAACGCCCGCCTCTTCAAACTCGTCTTCATCGAGAACCTCGAATCTACCGTCCGGCGCGATCCAGAGATCGAGGAAGAGGTCGATGATCGGTTCAAGCGTGGTGGGATCCGAGCCGTCCCATCGTACCGACTCGAGGACGTCGGCATAGTAGCCCGTCCAGGTCCCATCAGGGCGGTAAATGCGGCCGATGTCGAAGGGCTGGTCCTTAAAGAGGAACCACACCGCCCGGTACCCAGCGTCCATCACGATCTCTCCCAAA
>VBAI01000294.1 GCA_005882295.1 Candidatus Segetimicrobium genomatis
GCGCTTTCCCCGTCCGCCTTGTCCTCGCGCGGGCCGCGGCGCGCGGCCGCCTTCAGCTCTTGGACGCGCTCCTTCATCGCGACTCGTTCCTCTTCCGTGAATCCCTTGGACGTCTTGCCGATCGCGGTGGTGCTCTTGGCGGACTTCTGCGTGCCCTTCTGTGCAGCTTTCATGGTCACGCCTCCGCCAGAAGCTCGGCCAGCCGGTCCCACGCCATTTTCGCACCGGCGGCGGCCCCGTAGTTGACCATAGCGTCACGTGCCTCTTTGGAAACGCACAGATTCGTCAGGATCAGTAGGGTCGTTCCGTCGGCCTCCTTCAATACTTGCAGATAACGATACGCATCAGCCTCCCCCATAGCCACCACCCCACATTTCTGACATCGACGATGACATTTTAGTTCGGAGCGAGGGGCGCTGTACCTTGGAGCACTACGAGCGCGTGGTTCAGGGCTCGAATGCGTCCTGGGATTTGATCCCGCAACGCGCTCCTCAGATTCCACAATGTCAAGCAGGATATTTTCTTGAGTCATCACCGCGAGTATTTGCTCATTGTGCTGGCGGGCAATCCGTGCGACACTGAGCGGGTAGCGTACGACTGCTGCAGCGGTCGCGATTGCTAACAAGCACGCTCCATCCCTTTCGGTTCAGTCCCCCTGGAGATAACCAAGTAGTCGCGGATAAGTGGTCGCGGAGCCACCGGGATAAGCGAATCGCCAGGATGGCTGCCCACTCTCGTCGATCGCATGGAGAGTGAGGAATTCTCAGAGGAGAACCACATGGCACCGGACACAATTTACAAGAAAGACGAGAATCGCATGTCACCCGACGAGAACATGGCGCTCGGCCGCCGGATCGTCGATGCTCTCAATACGGGGAACCTGACCGCTATTGATGAGGTGTTCGACGCCGGTTACGTCGACCGGACTCCGAATCCCGGCACCACCCCGGACCGGGAAGGCTTCAAGCAGGGTCTGACCAAGTTCCGGGCCGCATTCCCCGACTTCCGCTACACGATCGAGGACGAGATCGTGGTGGGGGACAAGCTCGTCCACCGTCTCACGGGGCGGGGCACACAGAAGGGTGAGTTCCAGGGTGTTCCCGCAACCGGCAAGTACGCGAGCTGGTCGGAGATTCATATCGGGCGGGTCGCCAACGGCAAGGTCGTGGAGCACTGGGGCCAAGGAGACCAGCTGGGCATGATGCAGCAGCTCGGCCTCGTCTCATCCCCGAAGGTCGCATCACCGAAGTAGACCGGACAGGCAAGAGCAGGGAAGAGACACCTGAGGCACTAGGGGCGTGGGGATGAATTCCCTGCGCCCCTGCTGCCAGCCCTGATACAGGGACCCGGAGGCTGCAAACCATGCGTTCCGAGGAGATCAAGGCGGCGATCAACGGCGCCGAAACGCGGCGGCATCAGGCGTGGCAGGCGGGTGACACCAAGGCCGCCGCAGATCTTGCGGCGCAGATCGACCTTCTTTGGGATGCGTGGCGCCACACCCAACGTCCGTACCATGCCGTTGAGGGGAGCTCCCGGGCGCGGTTGCCGCGAGACCAGATCTTTAGGCGCAAGACGGTGGACGCCGTGTAAGAAGCTCACCCCAAGTGCCGTCTTTTCGGTCCCCGCAGTTAGTATCGTGGAGTTTGTTCAGATGAGACGCGGCGCGTCTATAGGACTTGGGGTAGCCCTGACCGCCATTCTGTTGCTGGTCTCGGCGGCTCAGCCCCAGAGCCCGGTTCTGACGATTCTGCACTTCAATGACGACTACCAACTGACCGCGGTCGACCAGGGGAAGGCCGGTGGGCTGGACCGCTTAGCTGCCGTCGTAAAACAATACCGCCGCCGCGAACCTTGCTCGCTGCTACTGTTTGCCGGTGATCTCATTTCGCCGTCCCTCGAATCGTCAGTCTTCAAAGGCGCGCAGCTCATCGATGGCCTCAACCTGCTTGGGGTGGACGCCGCGACGTTTGGCAACCACGAGTTCGATTACGGACCGGCGGAGCTGGTGAAACGGGTTGCCGAGTCGAGGTTTCCCTGGGTTGCGTCGAACACGTTTGCCGCCCCAGGCGCGCGGCCATTCCCCGGTGCGCGCACGTACATGATCCGGAACGTGTGCGGAACGAGGGTGGGCATCCTCGGACTCCTCACGGAGGAGACCGCGACGTCCTCGTCTCCCGGCACGACCTGGTTCGGCGACCCCGTGGCGGTGGCCAAAACGATCCTACAGGTCATGCCCCGTGGTTACCGGCGCATCGTGACGCTGACCCATCTGCATATGCAGGACGACGAGGGGCTGCTGCGCGCGGTGCCGGAGATCGATGTAGCCATCGGCGGCCACGATCACGACCCCATGACGTCAACCGTTGGTGGACGCCTCATCGCGAAGGCCGGCTCAGACGGGAAATGGCTCGGTGTGACGCGCGTGCCGCTATCCGGACTCCCGCGTGCCGTTCACGAGTTGGTTCCGATCACTGATCAGACGCCATCTGATCCGGAGATGGCCGGGCTGATCAAGCGATATACGGACCAGCTGGCCAGAGACCTTGCGGT
>VBAI01000100.1 GCA_005882295.1 Candidatus Segetimicrobium genomatis
CAGCGTCTACCAGCATGTGCTGGCCTGGCGCCAGGCCCTGGAAGCGGCCGGGATCAAGCTCTCGGTGTGGCGGATCCACCGCCGGATCGGCATGAGCGGCGGTCTGTTTGTGAACGCGCTGCTGCGGGAGACTGGCCATCAGCTGACACCTGAGGAGATGACGCGAATGCAGCAGGTGCATCGCGACACCTACGCCCGCGAAGTGGCAGAGGTCCGGCCCCTGCCAGGCGCCCGAGAGCTCCTGGCATACCTGTCCCAGGCGGGAATTCCGTGGATCATTGCCACCAGCGGCCGGCGGGAGATCGCCGAGGCCACGGTGCGGGTCCTTGGTCTCGATGCTCCAGCGCCCCTGGTCACGCGGGACGACGTCCGCCGGGCCAAACCCGATCCGGATCTGTTCCTGGCTGCCGCGGAGCGCCTGGGGGTGCCGGTCGCGGCGTCCGTGGTGGTCGGCGACAGCGTGTGGGATTTGCTCGCCGCCCGTCGCGCCGGCGCACTCGGCGTCGGCCTCCAGTCAGGCGGCTATGGGCTCGACGAGCTGGAACGCGCCGGCGCTTACCGGGTGTACGAAGATCCTGCCGATCTGCTCCGCCACCTGGACGAAGTCGGCGTGCGCGTGCCGGGCAGTTAGGAGAGATCCGTGCGGCTGAGGGAGTCGCGATGAGGCATCCACGGGCCGTGATGTCGCAGCTTCCCGGCGACTGCCCTGTGACCTGGGCGGTCCTGGGGGCAAACGTGTTGACCTTCGCGGTGGCCTTTGTCGGCGGAAGCGGGTTGCTGAGCCTGGCGTTCTACGCGCCGGAGTTTCTGCAGAGACCGTGGACGGCGTTCACCTACCCGCTGCTGGGTGTCGGTGGCATCTTCTGGTTGCTCCTCGGTGGCTACGTGCTGTGGTTGTTTGGCGGGAGTCTGGAGCGTGCGTGGGGGTGGCGAGGGTACACGGTCTTCCTTCTGGCCGTGAGTGGATCTTCGGCAGCCGCGCTCTGGTTGGCCGGCGAGCTGCTGGGGCGCGGGGCCGCGCTGGCCGGGTTTGGGATGCCGCTGGCCGCCGTCACCGTAGCCTGGGCCGCGATCAACCCGTACGAGCGGGTGCTGTTGTATTTCGCGCTGCCGGTGGAGGCGCGCTGGTTGGGAATTCTGGCCGCAGTCTTTGTCGTGATTTCGCAACCCTTTCCGCTGGGAGTGTTTGCGCTGGCCGGATGCGGCGTGGCCTGGTGGTACGTGCGGCAGGGACGCTACCTGTCGATCCGCTCTCCGCGCCCCCGTCGCCGTCTGGAACGGGAACACGCGCTCACCGTAAATCCCATCGCCTGGTATCGCCGCTGGCGGCTCCGGCGGCAGTTCATGCGTCTGATGAAACGGTCTGGGCGAGGTGACGATGATACGGTGCACTGAGAACTGGTGACGGAGGATTCAAGATGACGACGCAACTGCGGATGTACACGATCAACAGGGGCAAGATGGACGACTTCGTCCGCGCCTGGAAGGCAGGCGTCTATCCGTTGCGGCAGAGGCACGGCTTCCGGATTGAAGGTGCATGGATCCTCACGGAGCGCAACCAGTTTATCTGGCTGATGAGTTACGGTGGAACGGATTGGGAGGCCAAAGATAAGGCCTACTATGCGTCGCCCGAGCGGGCGGTGCTCGATCCTGATCCGGCCCAGTTCATTGCGCTTTCGGAGCAGTGGTTCCTCACGGAAGTTTTGCCGCGCCGCTGAGCCCAAGCCGTCACCCTCGTTTCCTGTCGCCGCCCTTCCAGGCCCGATCGCCGGGTCGAGTCAGGAGGAGTTCCTCGCCCAGATCCGAATTGGCAGGGCGTCCACGTGGAGTCGACTGCATAATGTCGACACGACTCAGCGGCAGATCGTGCGCTGAGTAGGTTGAGGAGTGCTTTGCCGTGTTCGATCGAGTGCCGCTCGTCGGGATGCGAAGTATCTCCAAAGCGTTTGGTCCCACTCTGGCCGTCGACGGGGTCGATCTGGATTTGCTGCCGGGTGATATCCACGGGCTCGTTGGGGAAAACGGCGCCGGCAAATCAACCCTGATGAGGGTCCTTTCCGGTTTCTACGCGGACTACGCGGGGGAGATCGTTGTTGATGGACGCGCGGTGCGAATTCTCAGTCCAGGCCAGGCGCGGGCGCTCGGGATTGGTCTGGTCCACCAGGAACTCAGCCTTGTTCCCGAGTTAACTGTCGCCGACAATATCTTCCTCGGCCGGGAACCACCCGCCCGCCTCCCAGGCTTCATCGATCTCGCCGCATCAAGCGTCCAGGCGCGGAGGCTATGCGCGGAGCTTGGCGTTCACCTTCATCCGGACGCCAGAGTTGCGCGCCTGAGCATCGCCGAACGGCAGTTGGTGGAAATTGCCAAAGGGGTGGCGCTCAATCCGCGTGTGCTGATTCTGGATGAACCGACGTCCTCGTTGACCCGTCAGGAAATCAACCGGCTCCTGGACATCGTCAGAAGCCTGGCCGCCAAGGGCATGGCGATCGTGTACATCTCCCACAAGCTCGACGAAGTGTTTGATGTCGCCGATCGCATCACCGTGCTGCGTGATGGAAAACGGGTCGCTACCGCGCCCACCGCCGAATGGACGGACGCGACGCTCGTGGCGGCCATGGTGGGGCGTGACCTGTCGTCACTCTTCCCCCGCAGCCGCGCCGACCAGGGGGCAATCCGACTCGAGGCACGTCACCTGGGGCGGCCGGGAGCCTTTCATCGGGTGTCGTTTGTTGTTCGCAGCGGCGAGGTCGTCGGCGTCTACGGGCTCATGGGATCAGGGCGAACCGCGGTCGCTGAAGCCCTCTTTGGGCTGGCGCCGGCTGGGGAAGGAGACATCCTGATTGGCGGCGCGCGAGTGGGTATTCGGTCCCCCCTCGATGCCATCGCGCATGGGATTGCCATGACGCCCGAAGACCGCCGGGTGCGGGGGCTTGTGCCGATGCTTCCGGTGCGCACGAATCTTTCCCTGCGAGCGCTGCGGGTGTTGAGCCGGATGGGGTTGATCAGCAGCGCGCGGGAATACGTCGAAGTCCAGCGGATGATTGAGACGCTGGCCATCCGGGCGGCTTCGCACGATGTGCACGTCTCCACGCTCAGCGGGGGCAACCAGCAGAAAATTGTCATCGGCCGCTGGCTGATGATCCCGCCGAAAGTGCTAATTCTCGATGAGCCGACCCGCGGGATCGACGTCGGGGCCAAGGCGGAGGTACACGCGATCATCGACCGGCTGGCGGGTGACGGGCTGGCGGTCCTGTTCATCTCGTCCGAGCTCCCGGAGATTCTCGGCATGAGCGACCGGATCCTGGTCATGCGCAACGGCACACTGGTGGGGGAATTCTCGCGCCGCGACGCCACCGAGGAACGCATCATGGCGGTCGCCGCCGGGGTGGCGGGCGAGGGGAGAGCATCCTGATGGGCTGGCACGCCAGGTGAGAGAGCCAGAGACACCGGCGGCGGCCGCGCGCATCGGCGCGGCGGCGGGAGTACTCTCCTTGCGCCCCTCGGTCGTTGCCACCCTGCGGGACTACGGCATCTACCTGGCCCTCGGCGCGCTGGTCGCGTATTTCGCCATCGCGCTCCCACAGTTCCGCACGCCCGACAGCGCCCTGCTGGTATTGCTGCAGGTGTCGGTGATCGGAATTATCGCCATCGGGATGACCTTCACCATCCTGACCGCGGGGATTGATCTCTCGGTCGGGTCGCTGCTCGCCGTGGCCGGCATGTTCTCGGGGGTCTTCGCCCAAAAGGATCCTTCGGCCGTCAACGTCGCGCTCGCGTTTCTGCTGCCGGTGGCGATCGGCCTACTCGGCGGAGCGCTCAACGGCGTGATCATCGCCTGGGCGGGGGTCAACCCCCTGATCGTCACGCTGGGCACGCTCACCGCGTATCGCGGGTTTGTGGTCTGGTACCGGGTCAATCCCATCTACGACCTGCAGCCGTACTACCGTGCGGTGGGACAGGGAACGGCTGGCCCCGTTCCTATTCCAGCGATCATCCTGCTGGCCATGGCGGGGGTGGCCTGGGTGGTGCTCAACTACACCCGCTATGGCCGCTACGTCTACGTCGTGGGCGGAAATCCGGAAGCGGCCCGCGCGGCCGGCATCGACGTACCCCTCATGAAATTCAGCGTGTATGTGCTTAGCGGTTTTTGCGTGGGGGTCGCGGCGCTGATCTTCACGTCGCGCCTCATGGCGGCGCAGGCGATTTCAGGCCAGGGGTTCGAGCTGCAGGCCATCGCGGCGGCCGTGGTCGGAGGCGCGTCGCTGTTCGGCGGCCGCGGCAAAATCACCAACACCATCGTTGGCGCCCTGATCATGGGCGTGCTGTTCAACGGACTGGTGATGCTCAACGTGCCGGCCCCCATCCAGCAGATGGTGATCGGGGTAATCATCATCACCGCGGTGTGGCTCGACGCCGTGCTGCGGCAACGCGGGTACTGAGCGGAGAGGAGGTGCGGGGGCGACGTGAGTCGTGGTGGTGAGATGATGCGCGATAAGGAGGAAGAGGATGATGCATAAAGTACTGGCGCTGGCGATTGCACTGATGCTGCTGACGATCGGGGCCGTCGGGGCCGCGGCGGCGGCGCAGCCATGGACGTTTGGGGTATCGTATCAGAACCTCGCCTTCCCGTATGTGGCCGCTCTGCAAAAAGCCGCCCAGGCGGCCTGCAAAGCCTTGGCCGTGAAGTGCCTGGAGACCGACGCGTTCAATGACACAGAAAAGGAACTGAAGAACGTGGAGAGCATGCTGGCTCAGGGTGTCAACTGTCTGGCCTTCGAGGCGGCCAGCCTGAAGGCATCCTCGGCGTCGATCGTAGCCGCCAACAAGAAAGGCGTGCCCGTGGTCCAGTTCAACGGGAAGGCTGACGGCGGCCAGTGGGTGACGTTCGTGGGCTCGGAGCAACCCGACTCCGGCGCGCAACTCGGGGTCTGGCTGGCCGGCCTGTACAAGCAACTCGGCAAGCCGCAACTGAAGGGCATCTACCTGCGCGGAGTCGCGGGACAGATTACCGATCTTGCTCGGAACGACGGCCTCAAGAACCGCCTCAAGGCGGAAAACCTGCTGGACAAGATCAACTTTACCGAGCAGTACGCGGACTACGATCGCGGCAAGGGGCAAAGCGTGACCGAGAGCCTACTGACGCGCGATAAGAGTTACGACTTCATCGTCGCCAACAACGACGACATGATTCTCGGCGCACTACAGGTGGCCCGGCAGTTCAAGCTCATCGGCAAAGTGCACATGGCCGGCGTGGACGGCCTGCCGGAGGCCCTGGATGCGATTCAGAAGGGGGAGCTGGACGCCACCGTGTTTCAGGACCCCGAAGGCCAGGGCGGTGGAGGAATCTGGGGCTGCTACCTGCACCTCTCGGGGGTGAAGCTGCCGAAGGATATCCTCATCCCATTCAAACTCGTGACCAAGGCGAACGTGAGCGATTTCGTCGCGATCGCCAAGCGAGTGTACGTGAAGTAGACATTCGATCTGCCGTGAGCCGCGCTCGCGCGTGACGCAGGTCCGTTGCCCGCGCGCGACGCGGCTGGGCGGCGAAAACCGGAGGGGGTCGGTCATGGACGTGCGCTCGATTGAAGGGGTACCCGCGTCCCCGGAGCATAAGGGGACGGTTCCCGTCTGGTGGTTGTACCGGCCGCGAGAGATGAAGGCCACGACGCTGGGCGGATACCTCGAACTCGTCAGCGAGTTCGAGGTGAAAGGCGGCGGCGCGGTGCACCCGCACCAGCACACCACACATGAGTTCTATTATGTTGTCAGCGGCCGGGGCCTGATGACGATTGCGGGTGAAGAACGGCAGATTGTGCAGGGGGATCTCGTGCACATCCCGCCGGATGCTGTGCACAGCCTGCGGCCAGTGAGCCCGCACGCCTCGATTCGATGCTTCTGTTTTGCGATCGGCCTCCGGAACACGCCCGAGGTGAACTACTCGTCTGACTAGGCGAGGTGCCGATCATGCCAAAGAACGACACGCTGTTGAAGTCCATCGGGGATTTTGACACCGCCACGCTCTACGAAGCCGCCGGCCAACAGGGGGCGATGGTGCCGGAGATGCGTCCATTGAGCCGCGGCATGCGCGTGGTCGGGCCAGCGTTCACGGTTGCCTGTCCGCCCGGCGACAACCTGATGCTCCACGCGGCCGTGGCCGCCGCCGCCCGTGGAGACGTCCTGGTGGTGCAGTGTCACGATTTTGCGTTTGGGGTGTGGGGCGAAGTGCTGTTGACGGCGGCGCAGGCCCGCGGGATCGCCGGGTTGATCCTGGACGGCGCGGTGCGGGACGTGCCGGCGCTGGAACGGTCCGGCTTTCCGATCTTCTGCCGTGCCGTCTCGATGCGGGCGGCGACAAAGGTGCGGCGGGGCATCGTGCGGATGCCCGTGACGTGTGGGGGACAGCTGGTGCGGCCCGGCGATGTGGTGGCGGCCGACGAGACGGGTGTGGTGGTGCTGCCCGCGGCCGGCCTGCCGGAAGTGCTGGAGAAGGCCCGGGCGCGCCAGGAGCGGGAAGCGAAGCTGATGGCAGATGTGCGAGGCGGCAAGACGACGCTGGAACTGTTGGCGCTGACGCCCCTGCTGGATGATGTGAAAGAGAAGTAGCGTGTGGAGGCCGACGATGAGCGGGCGCATCTATGATCTGAGCATGCCGTTTACGCGCGACATGCCGACGTACTTCTTCTGGAAGAACTGGCATCATCCACCATTCTTCGCCACATTCACAGACCTCGAGGAAACCAGCCTGGGACCGGGGACCGGCGAGGGGTTCGTCTCGCTGGTGGCGTTTCTCACGCACACCGGCACCCACATGGATGCCCCGAGGCACTTTCGACGCGGCGCGTGGTATCTGCATGAAATCCCGCCCGATCGCTTCCTGGGTGAAGGGCCGGTCTTGCCAGTGCCCAAGGGCCCGAATGAGGACATCACCGTACAGGATCTGGAAGCGACCGAGATGGAGGTCCGCGCGGGCGATCTGGTGGTCATCGACACGGGATGGCACCGGCAGTACAAGACGCCTGGGCAGGACCGGGAGGGCGCGCACTATTACTTCACGCAGCATCCTGGATTGTGTACCGAGTCGGCCCAGTGGCTGCTGGAGCGGGGCGTGTACACGATTCTCATCGACACCCCGGCCATCGATGCCTCCACGCACACGGTCTTCGGCGACAATACCTGGCAGAGCCACGCCGTCTTGTTTGCCCGCAACATTCCTGTCGTGGAGCACCTGGGCGGGGAGATCGACCAGGTCGCCGGGCGGCGCTGCACCATCAGTTGTGCGCCAGTGAATTACGTGAACGGCGACGCATTTCCGCTGCGAGTGCTGGCGCGGCCACTGACCTGAGCCCGGAAGATGTCCGGTTCCATGATCTGATTGCCAGCGCCAGCCGCAACGAGCGGCTCCAGGTCACCATCCGGATGTTTCGCGACCAACTGCAGTTGTTACGGGCCCGGTCGGTGGCCGTCGCCGGCCGGTCGGAGAAGTCGCACCAGGAGATGGGAAGGATACTGGACGCGATCATGAACCGTGCGCCTGGGGAGGCCGAGGAGGC
The DNA here is from genome assembly GCA_005882295.1 of Candidatus Segetimicrobium genomatis. Lineage (GTDB taxonomy): Bacteria > Sysuimicrobiota > Sysuimicrobiia > Sysuimicrobiales > Kaftiobacteriaceae > Telluricultor. The sequence goes on from VBAI01000100.1 coordinate 7,554, forward strand.
GATGCGGCTGCATATCCGCGGCGCGCAGGAGGATGTCCTCAAAGCGTCGCCGTTATAGCTTTGCGCGGGTCAATGAGTCTGTCTGCCGGAGCCTGACGTCGGGCAAGACAGTCCTTAGCACAGGTCTTACCGGGGCGGGATCACACCGTGCGTACGATCATCTGGCTGCTGGTGCTGGTGCTCATCGCAGGTGGCGTATATGCCGCCGTGAAGGCGCGCTACGAGTACTCCACGCAGGGAACGACGCAGGTCCGTACCGACCACTGGACCGGCGACGTGCAGGTGTGGGGCTGCGCGGCGTATGAGTTTCGCGGCGCCGAGAACGCGTATTTCCCCATGGCGCCGGGCGAGACGGACAAACCCTGCACCACATTTGGGTGGGTCTCTCGAAAGGCCAGCAAGTAGGCCCGCGAGCAGGAGTTTGGGAGTCTCGTCCCCCAATATCCGCAGTAACGTCGTCGTCCAATTGAGCGCGCGAGCAGTTCGAGCGAGGGGGCCATCGGTCCGGTGCGGGAACGTCCACCGATTTCCAACGTCGGGAAGACCGTTGCCGCCAATGTGGGCCTCGCTGCGTGCTACTTCATTGCCGCCAAACTCGGCCTGAAGCTGGCGTTCTTGAATGCCAGCGCAACAGCGGTGTGGCCGCCGTCCGGGATCGCCCTGGCGGCGGTCTTGCTGCTGGGCACCCGCGTGTGGCCCGGCGTGTTCGCCGGCGCGTTTCTCGCCAACCTGACCACTGCCGGGACCCTGGTCACCTCGGTGGGCATTGCGGTCGGGAATACACTGGAGGCTCTGGTTGGCGCGACTCTGGTGAACAAATTCGCCGGCGGCCGCGACGCGTTCGACCGGGCGCAGAATATCTTTCGCTTTGTCCTGCTGGCGGCCATGATCAGCACCGCGGTCAGCGCGACGACGGGCGTGACGGCGCTGTCGCTGGCTGGGTTCGTGCGCCCGGGTGACTACGGACCGGTGTGGCTGACGTGGTGGCTCGGGGATGCGTCCGGGGCGCTGATCATCGCCTCATTCCTGCTGTTGTGGAGCCGGCACCATCGCGTCACCTGGACGCGTGAGCGGCTGCTCGAAGGCGCATTGCTGGCCTCCGCGGTCCTGATCGTCGGCACGGTGGTGTTCGGCGGCATCTTTTCGTTCGAATACCTGACCGTTCCCCTGCTGGCCTGGGCCGCGTTTCGATTTGGTCCACGTGAAACTGCGACCGTGATCGTCCTGCTCTCCGGCATTGCCATCTGGGGAACGCTCCACGGCGCCGGGCCGTTTCTCGCCGCGACCCAGAACGCCTCACTGCTCTTGCTCCAGGCCTTCATGGCGATCATGGCGCTGGTGAACCTGCCGGTGGCCGCCGTCGTGGCTGAGCGCAAGGAGGCGGTGGAGAGGCTTCGCGACAGCGAGCAGCAGTTCCGGACGCTGTACCAGCGGGAGCGCGGGACCGTCGAAGTTCTGCAGCGCAGCCTGCTGCCCTCCCGGTTACCCACCATTCCTGGTCTGACCGTCGCTGCCCGCTATGTGCCCGCGGCGCCAGAGCCGCTGGGTGGAGATTGGTATGATGTGTTTCCTCTCGCTGGCGGGAGGGTTGGACTGGTGATGGGAGATGTCGCCGGGCACGGTGTGGGGGCGGCGGCGGTTATGGCGAAACTTCGAAATGCGCTTCGGGCCTATGCGCTGGAGGGCCATTCACCCAAGCAGGTCGCCGAGCGGTTGAATCGGGTCATGGAGCGCGGCGAAATGGCGTCCGTCGTCTACCTGGTGCTGGATCCTGTCCGCTGGCACGTGTCGTACATTAACGCAGGGCAACCTCCGCCCGCGGTGCTCGAGCCGACGGGTACCGTGAAGTTCTTGGACCAGTCCTCGATTCCGCTGGGCACACGTCTCCCGCGCTCGTACGACGAGCACGAGCTCGATCTCATGCCTCAATCGACTGTGCTGCTATATACCGATGGGATCATAGAAACCCGCACGCAAGGAGCCGAGGCCAGACTGGCGAGGCTGGAGCGGGCGGTCGCCGGCCGTCCGGCGACGGATCTCGACGACCTCCTCACCCATCTGCTCAACCAGATTCTCGGTGAGAACGCTCCGATCGACGACGCCGCGCTTCTCGCCGTCGCGGCGTCGCCGCTGGACCCCCGGCGGTTTCACCTCGAGCTGGTGGCGCTTCCCGACTCGCTCGCCACGCTCCGCAATGCGCTCAGGCAATGGCTCCCCCAGACGGGGGCGACCCCGGAGGAGATCTTCGCCGTCATCACCGCGGTCGGGGAGGCGGCGGCGAACGCCATCGAGCATGCGTATGGACCAAAGGAAGCCGCGTTTGAAGTCGAGGCGCTTGTGGAATCCGGCAGGCTGGAGATCGCCGTGAGGGACAAGGGCCGGTGGCGGACCCCCCGCGGTCCCATGCGCGGGCATGGACTGAAAATGATGCGAGAACTCATGAAATCCGTGGAGGTGGCGAGTGGCCCGGAGGGGACGATGATCCGGCTCTCCCACACCCTGCGCAACGCCGTGCGATCGTGATGGATCCGCTGGCCGCGGTCCGCGTCATCCTGAAGGGCGACGTCGTGGTCGCGTCCCTGGAGGGGGAAGTGGACCTCTCCAATGCGCGCGATATTCGAGAAGACATTCTGGGGAGCATTCCCAACACCGCGACCGGTCTCATCCTCGACCTCACCAACACCTCGTATTTGGATAGCCAGGGCATCCAGGTGCTCCTGGACGTTACCGAGCTCTTGGGGGTGCGCCACCAGCGGATCCGGCTGATTGTTCCGAAAGACGCCCTGATCCGTCAAGTGCTCTCGCTGACGTCCCTGCTCTCGGCTCTCGCGCTTGATCAGACGATGGAAGACGCCCTCGCTAACTTCCAGGCGGCCGACCTGTAAGGACGAGGAGCGTGATGCCCAGTACCGCCAGCAGGTATCCGCCGATAACCTCGCTCGCCCAATGATCCCCGAGGTAGACGAGCGCCACCCCCATGAGTGCGACTGCCGCGCCGAGCACATATGGCAGGAGCCGCCTCCACCTGCTGGTCTGAGCCCTCAGCAATGAGGCTGCGGTCGCCAGCAGCATAGTGCGGAAGGCGTGCCCGCTGGGATAGGAGTAGGGCGTGCGCACAAGATAGTGCAGGATGTTTACCCCCGGTCGGCGCAGAGATTCCGGGACGCCCGGGTGTGGCAGCCAATGCTTGACAATCCACTCTACCGCGAGGCCGCCAATGAAGACTGCCCAAAGTGCAACTGAGAGCTGCATGCGCCCGCGCCGGGCCAGCGCAACTGCGATCAGCACGGCGAGGACCACGGTAACCTCCACATTGCCGGCGATGGTGATGATGGAGAAGATCACATCAAGGGCCGGCGAGGCATACTGCTGAAGCCACCGCGTGACGGCGAGGTCGGCCTGCGCCAGCGGCGGAGTTCGCGCGGCAACCGTCCAGGCGCCCAGCGTAATTCCGGCGGCCAGCAGGACCGCATGGTCTCGTTTCATTGGTTTCTTATGGCCAACGCGTGACGTAGCGCATGGACAAGAGCCAGGCGGAGCGGGAACTCCTTTCCGTGATCATCGCGGAGAGCCTCCGCGACGAGATCGTCACAGTAGGCGCACTGGCTGACCGAGCGGCCCGGCATGGATTCGGCCTCCTCATGATTGTACTGTCGCTGCCCGCCATGTTCCCGGTTCTGCCGCCCGGGCTGCCGGCGCTCGTCGGACTGCTGTTCGTCATCGTGGCCACACAGATGCTGATCGGCCTGGAGCGCCCGTGGTTGCCCGGTGGCGTGCGGCGCTACACGCTGAGCGCCCGGGCGAAGCAGATCCTGCAGCAGCGCGGCATCCCGTTCCTACGGCGCGTCGAGAAGTTCGCGCGGCCGCGGCAGCTGTGGATCCCAGATGCCATCTCGACCAGGGTCGTCGCAGTCGCGCTCTTCCTGCTTGGCGTCGTGCTGTTTAGCCCCCTGCCATTTTTCCACACTATCCCGGCCCTCACCGTCATGATCTTGGGGTTCGGCCTCGTGAACCGCGATGGGTTCCTCCTGGTCGGTGGTCTGGCTCTCTCCGCCGGTGTGGTGGCCGGTGGCGTCATTGGTGCCGAGAAGCTGATCGCGTTACTCAAATGGCTCTTCCGCCGTCTGTGACCCCGTGACCGTGCCGTTACCCAATAGCCATCGATCTGTGACCGCTGGCTTCTTATCTGGTTTTGAAAGAGCGTTGGAAAAGGAGCGGGTAACTCATGCGGATGGTAGGGTTGATTTTGAGCATCCTGGTGTTCATGGGCGTGTTTTCAGCTTCGGCTCCCATGCTGGTTCAGGGCCAGGCGATGGCCAATCCCGCGAAGGTTGCCGATGCGAAGATGGCCCTGCGCACCCTGTACATCGACCACATTTTCTGGGTGAGATCGCTCGTCATCTCGACTCGGCTGGGCGAGAAGCAGGCCGTCAGCGAAGCGGACGAGTATGGCCTGGCGAATGCGAAGGCCATCGGAGGCTCAGTGGGACCCTTCTATGGGCAGGCGGCCGCCGACAAGTTCACGTCGCTCTTCGTGGGGCATTATTCGGCCGTGAAGGGGTACATGAGCGCCGCGTTTGCGAATGGGTTCAAAGGCAATGCAGCGCGCAGGAAGGCCGCCCTGGATGCCCTGATGCAAAATGCCAACGAGATCGCGGTATTCGTGAGCTCCGCGAACCCGAATCTGCCCAAAGCGACTGTGTCCGGGTTTCTGGTGACTCATGTACAGCAGCACGTGATGTCCATCGATGCCACGGCGAAGAAGGATTGGTCCCGTGAGGCGGATATGTGGGAGCCCATGGTCAAAGAGATCTACGCGCTGAGCGATGCGCTGGCGGATGGGATCGCCAAGCAGTTTCCGGAGAAGTTTCAATAATTAGGCGAGCATGCCCGCCTGCGCCCGGTAGCCCGCCAGGTCAAACGCCGCGCCGGGACACGGAGTGGCCTGGTCGGGCATCTCTCGATGGCCGCGGAGGCCGATAATCTGCGGGTAGGCGTTCCGCAGCAGGCGAGTCAGCCAGATGCCCGCCGCGATGGCCGTCCGCGATGGGGGGAGGGTCGAGAAGTCGCCCACAAAGCAGATGCACAGGCTCTCCTCGTTGTGTCCTTTGACACAGGCGGGCAGGACATCTAAGGGACGCCCCGCAAAGATGCGTCCGTCCTCATAGATCAGATGGTTGTAGCCAATGCCGCTCCATCCCCTGGTCTCGACGTGAAACCGGGCAATCGTTTCCGGCGTCTGATCGGGCGGACCAGCGGAATGATGCACGACAATCCAGTGAATTGAGGCCATGTTTCTCGGCGTGTACGGACTGTTGGGATTTCGAGGTAGTGTCAGCGTGAGATCGATGATCTGGTAATCCTCCGGCATTGCACGCGCCTCCTCAGGTTCGCGCGGGAGTTTGTCGCCAGCGTCTCTTCAAGGAAAGGTCGCAGGGCGGCCACTCGGAGGTAGGTCACGCAACGGACGGCGCTCGGGTCAGGGCGTACTCGACCGCCTGGTCTAGAGTCATCGCGCGTCCACGCTGCCAGGCCGCGGGGAACGCGTCGCCCAGTTTTTCCCGCACTTCGGCGACGGTGTGGTCGTAGCGGTCACGGATGAACGGCGGTGGGGGAACCGCCAGAGCCTCGCGCAGCGCCTCCGCCGCTCCGAAGAGCACGCCGGCTCGTTCCGCCTGCCCCAGTCTCAGCGCGACGACAGCCAGCCCGGTCAGGCTCGTCGAAATCCCGCGCCGGTCCCGCAGCTCTTTGCGCAGCGGCAGGCTCTCTTCAAAGAAGGCGGCCGCACGGGTGTCCTCCTGACGGTCCCAGGCGACGATGCCCAGGTTGGCCAGTGAGAAGGCGATTCCCCAGCGATCGCCGAGCTCCCGGAAGAGCGCGAGGGTTTCTTCCAGCACAGTCTGGGCGCGCTGGTAGTCGCCCATCTCTCGCAGCACGAGGCCGAAGTTGTTCAGCGTAATCGTGCTTCCCCACTTGTCGCCGAGTTGCTGGAATTGTTTGACGCTGTCCTCCAGTAGCGCGGACGCGCGGGCGTAGTCCCCCTGCCCGCGCGCGACCAATCCCAGGGTCAGACGCGCGCCCGCCTCGCCCCATCTGTCACCGGCCTCCCGGCTGAGCGCCAGGCTTTCTTCGCCGAACTGGGCCGCCCGGTCGTACTTCTCCAGCCGGCACGCATCCAGACCCAGGATGTTCAGACATGAGGCGATGCCGCGTTTGTCGCCCAGAGTCCTGCTGAGGTTCAGGCTTTCCTCCCCCAGCGCCACGGCCCGCGGAAAGTCGCCCTGCACGAGGGCGAGGATCCCTGCGCCGTTGAGCGCCTTCACTCGGGCGGAGCTGAGCATTCCGGCCCCTTTGGTCAGAGCAGACTCCAACCATTCCCGCCCTTCAGTCAAGTATCCCCGCACCTCCCAGAAATGCCACACCGCCCCGGCGAGGCGCAGTCCGTATTCGGGATTCGGTTCTGTTGTCTTGCACCAATCCAGCGCGGCGCGGATGTTGTCGTGCTCGGCTTCTAGACGCGCCAGCCACGATTCCAACGCCGGGCCCTGCAGTTCGGGTTCCGCGTTCTCGGCGAACTGCAGGTACCAGTCCCGGTGCCGCTGGCGGACGGTCTCATCCTCCCCCGCGGCCACCAGATTTGCCCGCGCGTACAGCCGCACCGTTTCGAGTAGCCGATACCATGTGCCGCGTCCGTCGAGATTTTCTACAATCACCAGCGACCGGTCCACCAGCCGGATCAGGATGTCGAAAACCGCAGAGGGCTCGCATCCGTCGCCTGCGCAGACGGCCTCGGCGGCCGCCAGGGTCCAGCCGCCGGCAAAGACCGACAGCCGGCGCAGCAGCATCCGTTCCTCATCGGCGAGCAGGTCATAGCTCCAATCCAGGGCGGCCCGCAGGGTTTGGTGCCGGGGCGGAGCGGTGCGGCTGCCGCCTGTCAACAACCGGAACCGGTCATCGAGCTTTGCTGCGATTTCTTCAACGGAGAGGACCTTGACCCGCGCCGCGGCCAGCTCGATCGCCAGCGGGATGCCGTCGAGCCTGGCGCAGACCTGCGCCACGGCGGCCGCGTTGACAGGTGTCAGCGCGAACCCGGGGCGGTTCGCGGCCGCACGGTCGACGAAGAGTCTGATCGACTCAAACTCTGTCAGGCGGTCGAGGGGCGGCAGGCGGTCAGGATCGGGCATCGAGAGCGAGGGCACGCGATAGGCGACTTCCCCCGCAATTCCCAGCGCTTCCTGGCTGGTGGCCAGCACTCGCAGCTGCGGGCACGCCTGCAGCAGCGTCTGCACCAGGCCGGCGCTCCCGGACAGCACATGCTCGCAGTTGTCCAGCACGAGCAGCAGCGACTTGGGTTTGAGGTGGTCCAGCAGGGTCTGGATCAACGGCCGCTGCTCCTCACGCACGCCCAGCGTCATTGCCACCGTCTGCGTCACGAGCGCAGGATCTGACAGCGGGGTCAGCTCAACCAGCCAGACGCCGTCGGTGAACGACTCGACGAGATCGGCCGCGGCCTGGAGGGCCAGCCGGGTCTTGCCGGCCCCGCCTGAGCCGGTGAGGGTCAGCAGGGACGTCTCCGCGATGCGTGATTTGACTTCGGTGAGTTCCTTGGCGCGGCCGACAAAGCTGGTCAGCTGGCGCGGGAGGTTGTTCGGCAGCACGTCCAGCGACCGCAGCGGAGGGAACTCGGCCCGCAGCCCCGCGACCAGCAACTGGAAGATGTGTTCCGCCCGGGCGAGGTCTCGGAGTCGATGTTGGCCCAGGTCGCGGAGCGTTGTGCGATCAGGGAGCGACTGTTCCACAAGCCCGCGGGTTGCTTCGGAGAGGAGGATCTGCTCGCCGTGGCCGGCGGCCAGGAGGCGGGCGGCGCGATTCAGCGTCTGCCCGAAGTAATCGCCTCCCCTCGCGTCCGCCGTCCCGGTGTGCAGGGCCGCCCGGACCTTGAGGCCGCCGGGAACGGTCCACACTTCTGCCTGTACGGCCTGCTGGATCGCCGCGGCAGCGGCCACGGCGGCAATCGCATCCTCGAACGCGGCGTCAAAGGCGTCGCCCATGGTCTTAAAGATATGGCCGCGGCGGGTCTCGATGATCCCGCGCAGGAGCGCGTCGTGGCGCGCGAGGGCCTCGCGCATCGTGTTGGGATGCTCCTCCCACAGGCGGGTGCTCCCCTCGATGTCGGTAAAGAGGAATGTGATGGTTCCGGTCGGCAGGGCACTCATGATCAGGGTGAAGAATCTCTTGCCGCGATAGGTTCGGGGAGTCCTGGCGGCCTCCTGGGGCGTTCCATCATGATCGTTCATCTCGTCGACGGCACGTATGAGCTGTTTCGCCACTTCTACGGCCTTCGTCGCTTTCACGAGGACGAGGATCCGCCGTTCGGTGCGGTGACCGGCGTGCTGCACACGGTGTTGCAGATGATCGAGGAGGGCGCGGCGCACATCGGTGTGGCGACCGATCACGTCATCGAGTCCTTCCGCAACCGCCTCTGGTCTGGCTACAAGACCGGCGATGGCGTCGACCGCGCGCTCCTCGCGCAATTCCACCCGCTGGAGGAGGCGCTTGCGTCCATGGGCGTGGCGGTGTGGCCCATGACCGAGCTGGAGGCCGACGATGCCCTGGCCTCCGCGGCGAGCCTTGCATCAGAGGACGCGGCCGTCCAGAAGATCTGTATCTGGACGCCCGATAAGGACCTGGCGCAGTGCGTGCGCGGAGAGCGGATCGTGCAGGCTGACCGCAGAAGGCGGAAGATCCGTGATGCGAAAGGAGTTCGCCGGGAGTTCGGGGTAGAACCCGCCCTGATTCCCGACTTCCTCGCCCTCGTGGGCGACGCGGCAGATGGATATCCGGGTATTCGGGGGATCGGTCCGGTGACGGCGGCAGGGCTCCTGAACCGGCATGGCATCATCGAAGATTTCCCGCCTGCGGTCCTCGGGGACCGCCGCGACCTGGCGTTGCTCTTCAAGAAACTGGCAACGCTGCGAACTGACGCGCCGCTCTTCCGCGATGTGGACGAACTGCGGTGGCGCGGCCCCACCGATGCATTCGCCGCATGGGCGAAGCAGTTGGGCGACGCGCGACTGTTGGAGCGCTGCCTCAAAGCATCTCAGGCGGACGAAAGGATCACACGATGAAGCTCCACAAGAACAGCGTGGCCCTCGTCACCGGCGCGGCGCGCGGGTTAGGATGGGGAATTGCACGGGCGTTTGGCATCGCCGGCGCGCGGGTGGGCGTGACGGACATTCGTGATGACGAGCTCGCGCGCTGCGCCCGTGACCTCGCCGCCGACGGGGCGGACTTTCAGACTTTCCGCTCCGATGTGGCCGACCTCGCCGCGTGCAAGGATGTGGTGAGGAAGATTGTGGATCGCTGCGGGCGGATTGACGTGGTGGTGCACAATGCCATCTACATGCCGTTGATGACATTTGAAGCGACCACGCCGGAAGAATGGGCACGCCAGCTTGCTGTCGGCCTCGGCGGGCTGTTCAATTGCACGCATGCCGCATGGGATCAGATGAAAGCGCAAGGGGGAGGCCACATCATCGGCATCGCCAGCGGGTCGAGTCTGCGCGGCTACAAGCAGGAGGTCGGGTACTGCACCATCAAGCACGGGGTTGAAGGGTTTGTCAAAGCGCTGTCGCTTGAGGCCAAGGCCCACAACATCGCGCTGAATACGATCGGGCCCGGCGCCCGCATCAAACCCACTCGGATGACCTGGGCCGAGTACGATCAGACATCGGAGCAACTGCGGGCGGGCTGGGCGGATCCGGTCGAACTCGGCAGAGCGTGGGTGTGGCTCGCCGCGCAGCCGCCGGGTCGGTTCAGCGGCTTTCGCTTCGACGCGGCCCGGCTTGTCCAGACCATTGAGCGCGAAGGCGACGACTTTGCGTTCGCACCCGAAAAGGTCACGCTATATCCGGACGATTTTCGCGCCATCATTGGTATGGCACGAGGTCCGGGTGACTGCCCATGCCGCCGCCCAGTACATCACCCTCAAATATGGTGAGGCCGGCGCGCGTGGCACGCGCGTGACCCTCATCGCCGGGACCCACGGGGATGAAGGACCCTGGTCTGCACTGGCGATGAAGATGCTCTGCCGGCACCCTGTGGCGAAACTCACCGGGCGCCTGCGCGTCATCTTTACCGCCAATGCGCTCGCCGCCGAGGTGGAACGCCGCAACTCCTGGATCGACTCCCCCAATTCCTTCGACCTGGACGGCGTGTTCCCAGGTAAGGACGAAGGCTCGCACACTGAGCGCCTTGCGGGTTCGATCGCCCCGTTGATCGCCGACAGCGATGTGGTCGTCGATCTCCATGGTGGCGGCACCTGGTGCGTCAACGCCTTCGTGAAGCGTTTCGAGGGATCCGAACAGCTTGCGGCTGATCTCGGCGCGCCGTTCATCAGCAATGCGCCGAACAAACCTGGCGGCCTGACCACCTATGCGCGCTCCCTGGGGATCAAAGTCGCGAACGTGGAAGTGGGCGGACGTTCAGGCAAGGAAATGTACTGGGTCGAGCGCAACG
>VBAI01000101.1 GCA_005882295.1 Candidatus Segetimicrobium genomatis
CGTCCGCATGTGGCGCCGTGCGGCAGATGCTCCTCGGGTTCTGGCCGCGGGCTGGCTGGCGGCGATCACCGCCTACCTGGTGCAGGTTCAGTTCTCGTTCAGCGTGGTGGCGCTTGCGCCGATCGTCTGGTTACTCGCGGGGTCGGCAGCAGGATGGGAAGCCGAATCGTGCGCAACCGGCCCTGCCGTCCCGGTAGTCCACACGGTGGCTTGAAGCACCTGCGCATACGCGGCCCAGGGCCACTCTGATGCATGCGCCATCTTCTGGACCCAGAGGATCGAGGTGTGCGCCGCGCCCGGGAGCAGTGCCGCAAATGGACGCGCCCACGCTGCGGGGAGCGGGTAGAAGCCGGCGGCGGTCGTCCGGCGGATCCGGAAGATGCCCCCGGTACTCAGGAACGCGCGGACTTCACCGAGCGTGAAACCGCGCACATGCGGGCCGAACGTCCGGATCGAGGTGGGCTGCCGTCCAAAAGCCAGCAGGGCACGGTTGTGGAGACTGGCAAGGTTCGGAACCGAGAATACGAGATGCCCCCCGGCGCGGAGGACGCGGGCAATCTCGGACATGGGCAGCCAGACGTTCTTGAGAGGTCGATGGACTGATCCGCCCACGGGAACCGATCCCGTTCCAAATCCATCACCGCAACAGAGATGCCGCGCCCGGCCGCCTGCGACGCGGGATCCTGGAAGACTTCGATGCCGTAGGCGCGCGCGCCGCCGGCGGCACGCGCATACTCGATGGTCGTCCCGCCGTCCCAACAGCCGACATCGAGCAGGGTAGACACGCGCGCCGACGAGGTAATCTGGCGGAGCAGTCCAAGGATTGAACGATGGACTTCAGCGAGCACCTGCGAACACATGCGACTCATGCCGGGCCCCCGACTGCCGACTCCCAGAGTAGCACGCTTCCTGCTTCCGCGCCGCGATCCCGTTGCCATCTAGCCTGCTCCGTCCGCGGGCAAGATGATGGAGTGAACCGGGTCTCGCTGCTGGCTCGACTGATCGGCGCACGGTTCCACCTGACGTCGGTGGTGCCGGTGCTCGTGCTCCTCGTCGTGTTCAAGCTCTCTGTGAGCGACGGCGGCCGCCATGCCCCCACGCTGACGCTGGCAGAGACGGCCATCTATCTCCTGGTGAGCACGCTGGCCGCTACTGGCACGCTGGAGGTGTCGCGTCTGGGCGTGGCCATGCTTGTGGCAACCGGAGCCGCGGCGTTCAGCACCGTCTGGTCGGTCCAGCTCGATGCGAGCGTAAGGGCGTTACTCATGTGGCTCATGTATTCCGGCATGCTGGTGGCCACGGCGTCCACGCTGCGCACTCCGGCGGCCGCGAGACGGCTTGTGGACGGGACCGTGGTGGTAGCCGGATGGCTGTGCCTAATCGGGCTGTTCGTCTTCTGGGGGGCAGGCGATTCCGGACTCCGCTGGTCATCCACCTTCTACTGGCCGAATCCGTTTGCCGCATTTCTGCTGCTGGTGCTCCCAGTTGAGCTCAGCCGCTGCGTTCACGCCCCCGCCGCGCGGGACGCGCTGGCGCACGGCGCGCTCAGCGTGTTGCTGGCCGGGTCCCTGGTGCTCACATACTCCCGGGGCGCGTGGGCCAGCCTGCTCATCGTGGCCCCGCTGGCGGCGTTCACGCTTCGGGTGACACCCTGGACGCGGGCCGCCTTCCGCCTCGTCCTCATCGGGCTGGCGACTGGTGTTGCCGTAGTTGTCCTCACCCGCGGTCCCGGCACACCGCTCTTCGAGGGGGGAGTGACCGGGCGGGCCACCTCGATCTCCGATGCGGCGGATTACTCCCTCGGTGGCCACCTGCATTTCTGGCGCGCCGGCCTGGCAATCTTTGCGGATCACCCGGTCACGGGAACCGGTCCCGGTACCTTCGGGACCGTGCATGCCGCGTACCAGCGCGACGTGCGGTACTATGCGCGAGATGCCCACAGCCTGTACGTGCAGACTGCGGCGGAGCAAGGGACTGCGGGGCTGGTGGCACTCGCGGTGCTGCTGGGGGTACTCGCCACGGCATGGATCAGTGCCCTGCGCGCGTCCAGGCGGACTGACTCGTATCCGCTCGTGGTCGGAATCGGGCTGGGGCTGGCCGCGTTCTTCGTGCACAACGGCGTGGACATGGACTGGATGTTCCCGGCGAATCCCGCGATGGCGATGCTCATGGCGGGGGTGCTGGCCTGGTTCGCGAAAGACGGAGTCGCGGGCCATGAGCCGGGTCGCCCGGTGATGCGCCCCTGGCAGCGATTGGCGATCGTCGGAGCGCTGCTGGTCGCCACGGCGCTCACGCAGATGGCGCACCTTGCCGACCGGCAGTTTGTCTCCGCCCAAGAACTGGCCCGCGCCGGTCGCTGGGCGGAAGCGGCTGATTGGTATGCCCAGGCGGCCCGGTGGGATCCGTTCAGTCCCAGGATCCTGGCGGCACAGGCCGCGGCGCTGCGACAGCTGACCCCGCCGCGCCATGGTGCGGCGGAGGCTGCCCTGCGCCGGGCGATGGTGGTGGACCGCATGAGCGCGTCACCCCGCATCCAGCTGGCGTCGCTGCTGATGGATCGGCCCGCGAGAGGGCCGGCTGCGCTCGCCGAGGCAGAGGGGCTGCTCAAGGAGGCGCTGCGGCTGGATCCGTGGAACCGGCCAGAAGCGTATCGGATGCTGGCCGGGATGTACCTGCGGCAGGGGCGCGGGGAAGACGCGGAGCGCCTGTACCGGCAGGTTGTGCCCCAGTATCTAGGAAAAGGATTGGGCAGGCCGACGCTGCTCTATCTCTTCCTGTGGCCCGAGGTCACGGGGCTGGTCCTGGATGCCGCCGACCTCGTCGCGCGTCGCCACGAGACGGCCCTGGCGGTGTCCTGGTTGCAGGCGGTGCTGGCAGAAGATCCCGGCGCGACAGCGGTGACGCGGCGGCTGCACGAGCTCACAGGGGAGGGACTGCGACGATGAGGGTGCTGGTCACCGGTATCACGGGTTTTGCCGGCAGTCATCTGGCGGACTATGCCCTCGCGCATCACCCGGGCGTCGAGGTGCACGGGACCCGGCGGTGGCGCAGCAAAGAGGACGCCGCCGACCACCTCGTCGGCCGCGTGATGTTCCACGAGTGCGACATGACCGACGCGCACAACGTCTATCAGGTGGTCGAAAAGGTGAAGCCGGATCGGATCTTTCACCTGGCCGCGCAGAGCTATATCCCAGCGTCCTGGGATTCACCGGCTGAAACGTTTCACACCAACGTGGTGGGGCAATGCAATCTCCTGGAATCGATCAAGCATCTCCGGCCCAGTGGATATGACCCCATCGTCCTGATCGCGGGGTCGTCAGAGGAGTACGGGAAGGTAGCAGAGGATCAGTTGCCCATCACGGAGTCGACTCCACTGCTCCCGTTATCTCCGTATGCCGTCTCGAAGGTGGCCCAGGATTACATGGGATACCAGTACTGGCAGTCCTACCACATCCGTGCCATCCGCATGCGGGCGTTCAACCACGAAGGCCCGCGGCGGGGCGAGGTGTTTGTGATCAGCAACTTCTGCAAGCAGATCGCGGAAATCGAAAAAGAGATCCGCAGGCCGGTCATCCAGGTCGGCAACCTGGAGGCGGTTCGCGACTTCACCGATGTCCGGGATACCGTCCGGGCCTACTGGCTGGCGACCGAAGCCTGCGAGCCAGGAGAGGTCTACAACGTGGCCAGCGGGCAGGGCCACCGAATTCGCGACGTGCTGACCGCTCTGCTGGGAATCGCCAAGCGCCCAAATATCCGGGTGGAACAGGATCCCCAGCGCATGCGGCCGTCGGACGTCCCGGTGCTGGTCGGCGACAGTACGAAGTTCCGCCGGCTCACGGGGTGGAAGCCTGTGATTTCCTTCGCCCAGACCATCCAGGATTGTCTAGAGTACTGGCGGTCGCGCGTCTGAGGCGGCAGGCCGATCCGGCGCCCACCTAGGGACTACCGGTAGAATGGTCGCCGGTCCAGTAGCCGCTCGAAGTTCGCCACGTTGACCTTCCCATCGGTCTGAATCAGGCGCCGTTTCGCCAGCATCCGCCGGATGCCGTGCAGACCGGCGAGCTTGGCGCTGAGAATCAATCGAAATCGTCCCCGGAAGAGATGGGACGCCAGAGAGAGCCACTGCGCGATGATGATCCAGTGGGCGTGGCGGAGGAGGGAGTGTCGAGGCACGCTTTTGGCCAGATACCAGATCGTATTGCGGTGTCTGTGGTAGAGCGAGACCGGTGACTGCACAAAGGTAGACGCGGATCCCTTATGATACACGACTGCCGCGGAGGCCAGCGCGGCGTGGAATCCGCGCAAGGCCGCCCGAATGCCGAGGTCGACGTCCTCCGCGTACGCGAAGAAGTCCTCATCAAAGTACTCGCCTTCAACCCGTGTGGCCTCCAGCAGCTGGCGGGAATATAATGCCGCACAGCCGGAAGGGCAAAATGGCTCAGACCCTTCCCAGCGCTTCATGTCGTAGCCGAGCAGCGCTGCGGAAATCACGATGCCCAGGCGATCCACGGTTTTCTTGTCGGCCAGGGTGAGGACGACCGGGGACACCATCCCAGCATCCTGCCGAATGGCGGTACTGATCATGTGTCCGACACAGTCCGGCTCGACCACGACGTCATTGTTCAGGATCAGCACGTAGTCTGTCCGCGGATCGCTCAGAGCCCGTCGGATGGCCACGTTGTTGCCGCCGGAGAAACCCAGGTTCGTAGGATTTTCGAGCAGCGTGACCTGGGAGGTCCACGTGCGCAGTTCCGCCACGTCGGACCGCCCCGAGCCGTTGTCGACGACAATCGTCTCCATGTTCCCGTATGTCACCGCCTGGAGCGAGCGGAGACACTGCACCGTGTCTTGCACGCCGTTCCAGTTCAGGACGATGACGACGACCCGGGGTTCGGGCTCAGTGGACGTTCGGTTCACCGCTGCTATCCAGTGGGCGCGCGCCGGTGCCGCGCCTGCACCGCCGTTCGCACGTGGTCCGCGTGCGCCACGGCGAGACGAATGATCTGGCAGATGGTCTCAATATTCGCAGACTGAACGGCTGTCCCCGTGGGGAGGGAGAGGACTTGAACACAAATCCGGTCGGTCTGCGGCAACGATACACCATGCGAGAGATACGGTGCCATCTTGTGGACCCCGGGATAGAAATAGCGGCGGGCGTGGACGTTTTCAGCCCAGAGCACCTCCATGAGCTCATCCCGCGACAGTCCCGCGTGTGCCTCATCGACCTGGATCACAATGTACTGGTAGTTGCAGCGTTCGCCGGCATCGTACGCGACGGGCACGATCCCGGGTACGCCGGCCAGCAGGCGACGGTATTGCTCATAGTGCCGCTGGTTGGTGGTGATAAACCTGTCCAGGCTCTCCAGGTTTGTCAGGCCCATCGCGGCAGCGACCTCCGTCATTTTCCCGTTAATGCCCACGCTCACCACCTGGTCGTAACCGGCGAATCCGAAGTTGCGCATCAGGCGCAGCCGCGTCGCCAGGTCGTCGTCGTTGCTGACAACGGCGCCGCCTTCAAAGGTGTTGAAGAACTTCGTGGCGTGGAAACTGAGCACTTCGGCGTCACCAAACCGGCCGATCATCTCGCCCTGGTACGAACAGCCGAACGCGTGCGCGGCGTCAAACAGCAGGCGCAGACTGTGGCGGTGCGCGATCGCGGTCAACGCGCCGATGTCACACGGGTGCCCCCAGACGTGGACCCCGATGATGCCGGTCGTTTGCGGCGTGACGGCTGCTTCCACCGCCCTCGGGTCGAGGGTGTGGGTGGTGGGGTCGATGTCGCAGAAGACCGGTGTGATGCCATGCCACTGCAGCGCGTGCGCCGTGGCCACAAATGTGAAGGCGGGGATAATGACCTCACCGTGCAGTTCCAGCGCGCGGATGGTGAGTTCCAACGCGACGGTCCCGTTCGTGACTGCGACACAATGGCGGACGCCGAGCAATGTGGCCACGCGCTGCTCGAACTCTTTCAGCATCGGACCGTCGTTGGTCAACCAGCGGCGGTCGAGCATGTCCGTCAGCCGCTTTAGGAACTGGTTGCGGTCGCCGACGTTGGGACGCCCGACGTACAGCGGCTCCGCAAATGACGGCGCGCCACCGAGGACGGCGAGGTCGCGGACAGACGACTTCACAGGCGGATGCCGGGTCATGCGGGCTTCTGGGCCACGAGCCGCTCGAAGCTGCTTATTGTTCGTGCCATCCTGGTTCTCTTTCCTTAATCACCTTTGCCGGAACTCCCACCGAGATGGTATCAGGAGGGATATCTTTCGTGACTACCGCGCCCGCGCCTACAACTGCCCATTCACCAATGGTGATTCCTTGGATGATGACGGCGCCGGTCCCAATGTCGCAGCCTGTCTTGACGTGCACATTGCCTGAAACGTGCACCCCCGGGGCGATGGTACAAAAGTCCTCAATGACGCAATCATGACCGATTGTGCAATCGAGGTTCACGTGCACGTGGCTCCCAAGCGTGATTTGATTGGTGAAGATGCTCCCGCCCGTGATGACAACACCTCTTCCGAGCGTCACGAACGGAGTCAGTATGGCTGTGGGGTGAGTGATGTTGCAAAATTCCAGACCTCGAGCGACGGCTTTCTGGACCAGCTTGCGCCTGACAACTGGATTCCCGACACCACAGATCACCCGAATTTCTCCTTTATCCCTGGTGTCAAACCAATCAAAGCCGCCTAGCACGGGATAGCCGTTGAGCGTCCTTCCCCAGTGATCAGGGTACTCGTCAATGAAACCAAGAATTTCGTACTGGGGCGAGACGGTATTCCGAGCCATGAAGATATCGAGTACCTCACGAGCAAATCCGCCGGCGCCAATGATCACTATCCTCAACATCGTTCAACGCTCACACGGCATTTCATATCTTCACGCCCTCTAGGATCAACCGAGACTCGGGCCGGGTCTCGAGGTTGACCAGCTCTGCGTGACGGCTGCGGCCGAGGTGGCATCGCTCGATCACCTGGAACCCCCCCGTGGCCAGGGACCGCTTCAGCGTCTCTTCATCGTAGATAAACTTGTGTCCCCACAGGGAGAAGGTGGCATTGAGCATTTCGCTCGCTGTTTCGAAATCATAATCCCGCACCCACGTCTGGTCAGACCAGTCTTGTGCATATCTCTCCAGGACGTACGGCAGGTCGATGGTGGCGGTCCGGACAACCCCGCCTCGCCGCAGGACGCGATGACATTCTCCGAAATAGACCTTCCCTTCTTCCAGGGACAGGTGCTCAACGAAGTGTTCGCTGTAGATGAAATCGACCGACGCGTCGTCGAGCGGGAGCCCCTTTCTGACGTCCGCGCGAATGTCTGCTCCGTGGAGGATGTCAAGGTTCTTCCACCCTGGGCCCAGCCTGTGCTGCACCCCGCTCCCCACGTTCACCTTGACCGTATCGTCCCCTGGCCGGGCGCTCGGCCATTCACGCGTGGGGGCGTTCGCTCCGAGGGAGTGTGACCGTAACATGCCGCTCAGGTGTCGGAGGGCCCTCAGGAGCGTCCTGGGGCCCTCCCTCGTAACCCCCCGTTGTAATGCCGTTCGTGCGACACGAGAGAGACCCCCACGTTCTTGGATCAGGTTTGCCAGCGCGTGGGGAAATTTCAGCTGCGGCCGCTGCTTGTGCGGAGTTTCCGCGTAATGGACGGCCACAATTTGATCTGAGAAGCCGAGTCGCGCGCCGGCCGCGGCGATTTTCTTCCACATTCGCCAATCGGCCGGCTCAGTGCCTTCGGTGTCATACCTGAGGTCACCGAATTTTCTCCTATCGTACATGACGGCACAGTGGACCATGAGATTTCGCTGCTGGAGCTGTGTGACATCGGGCGGTTCCCCGAATATCACCCATCCGCGATCTGTCTCGCGGTGGGCCCGTGCCCACACAAAATCGAAGTTGCCGTTCCTGAGCAGTTGCATCAGGGTCTCAAGGTGGATCGGGAGCAACTCGTCATCGTCGTCGAGATGGGCGAGGTAGTCGCCCTTCGCCGCATCCAGCGCGTCGTTCAGGGCATCCGTGCTTCCGACCGCCCACTGTTCCTGCGGGCTGCCATACAGGCGCCGGGGCAGTCGCTTGTACGTGATCCGCGGGTCGTTGAACGAATCGATGACGAATTCGGTATCCCTGCCGGCGCCGTCTCCGCGGATCAACATTTCCCAGTTGGCATAGGTCTGACGCAACATGGATGGTATTGACCGTTGCAGGAGTAGATCGGCGCGATTGTGTGTCGTCATCGTGACTGAGATCAATGGCCTCTCGCTGGTCATGTGAGATCGTGGGCCGCTCTCATGCCTCTCGTGCCTGTGGCGCATTGGTGGTCTGCGCCGCGGCGTGTGTGTGGCGGGTGAGCCCATTCAGCACTCGATACCAGGCCCACATGCTCAAGAGACCACCCGCAGCCAGGACAGAGACGGGGTTGATGGCAATTTTCCCTGCGGTGGCCAACGCCACGCCGAGCAAAGAGACGAGTGCGATGGCGGCTCCGCCGGCGCGGGGCAGCCAGTCTGTGTTGCGGTCGCCTGTGGGGGTCAGTAGCCCGGCCGCAACCCAGAATAGGATCACGCTGTCAAGAATCGTGCGCAGAGCCGTCGTGAGCGCCGCTCCTTCGATGCCAAGCGTCCCAATGAGGTACCATCCCAGGGCGACCGTGAGGGGGAGGTGGAGGAACACGTACACCTTGGCCACGATATCCGGACGGCCGAAACTCTGGATGAGCATTCCGGAGACAGGCGCGAGGCACCCCACGATTGCGCCGAACGCAAACGTCTGAAACACCGTAACACTCCTCGCGGCGAAGGTGTCGCCCAGCCAGATCCGCAGGACGCGATCGGCAAGGAGCAGGAGGACAAGGACAGTGGGGCCGACGAGCATGAAAACGGTTTTTTGTGCCCGCGCAAAGGTCGGGGCGACATTCTCCAGCCGCGTGGAGCCCATGCCGCTAAATGCCGGAAAGAGTGTCACGGAGAGACTGACGGGGAGTATCCACAGACGAGTGATGACGTCGGAGGGAACTGTATAGTAACTGACGGCGGAGACCGAGACGAGCGCGCCAATGAAGAACCGATCGATGTAGAGAAAGATCGGTCCGACGACACTGGAGATGGTGACCCACCCGCCGAATGCGGCAAGGGGCAGGAGCACGTTTGGCTCGAAGCGAGGGTTCCCTCGCAGAGACGGAAAGAGGCCGAGGCACAGCCAGGCATAGGCAGCCGTGTTCATGATCCGAAGAACCACGAGAGCCGCGACGATGATGGGCAGCGTCCAGCCCAGATACACTCCCACTAATGGAGTCAGCGCATTGAGGATGGAGAATGGCACCGCGTTGGCGTTGACAAGGTCAAATCGTTGCGCTGCCTCGAGGAGGGCGCGCAATGAATTTGCGAGCAGGACGAACGGGACGGAGAGGGCCACGACGTAAAACCCCGACCTCGCCTCCTCGAGCCGGAGGGGGGAGATATTGAGAAATCGCTCGATCAGGACGGGGGTCAGCAGCGCGAGGATCAATCCGGCGAGTACACCAAACACACACTGGGTGATCGAGGCCGTCCAGGCGATGGAGGGGAGTCGCCGATAATCACCCTTGCCGATCGTCTCCGCAACGAGTCGCGTCGTCGCCCGCCCCAGCCCTAAGTCGAAGATGCTGAAATAGCCAGCCACGATCAGGATGAGCGCAAGGAGCCCGAACCGTTCCTCGCCGAGTCCTCGAAAGACTTTCGGGATGGTGAGCACTGATACGATCAGCGGGGCGACTTGGCCAGAAAGGTTGAGGAGCGTATTACGGACAAGTGGACGATGGCGTAGGGCGGTGATCATCTGGCGCGGCCAGTTTCGATGAGGTAGGCTCTCAAGGCCTCCTGCCAGGGGCGCGGACGGTCGACGTGTAACGCGAGAAGCCGGGCACTGCCCAAGGTCGAATCTTTTGGACGGCGGGCTCGCGCTCCATCCTGATGGGAAGACACAGCTTCCAGTGTGGCCTTCGCGCCGGCATAGTCCAGGACAGCCCGGGCGAACTCGTACCAGGTGCACGCCCCTGAATTCGTGAGGTGAATCACACCGGTAATCTCCCGCCGCAGCAGGGCCTCCAATCCGGAGGCGGCGTCGCGCGAGTACGTTGGGGACATACGGATATCATCGACGACCCTGATCGGATCCGCTCGCTGGGCTTTTGCGATGATCGCCTCGACGAAGTTGCCGCCTTTGCTCCGCGCGCCGGTCGATCCAAACACGCTGGCTAGTCGGACGACGAGCGATCTCGGGCATGCCTGTTGGACGAGAGTCTCTCCCGCGAGCTTGGATGCGCCGTAGACGTTGAGGGGGCGGGGGCAATCCTCTTCAGTGTATGGGGCTCCTTTCTGGCCGTCAAAGACGTAGTCTGTGCTGATGTACACGCACAGCGCGTTTGATTCCCGGCATCCCCGGGCGACGTAGAGGGCGCCCACGGCGTTCACCAAGAACGCAGTCTCTGGATGATCTTCGCAGTCATCGACCCGTACGAACGCCGCGCAGTTCACCACGATATTAGGCCGCGCGTTCTGGAGGGCTGTACGCACGGAGTCAGGGTTAGTGACGTCGATGTCATCATGTGTGAAGGCGGTGACATGGTACCCTTCAGTGCCTCGCAACGCGGCGACGAGATCGCTGCCCAGCTGGCCCCCACTGCCGATCACGGTCACGCGGATCATGGGACGGATTGTTGCCAGCGGCGCAGGTAGACGGCCTCGTAGTAGCGCTGGTAATCTCCCGAGGTCACCTGCGCGATCCAGTCCCGATGGGCAAGATACCAGCGCACGGTCGCCCGCAGCCCGTCCTCAAACCTGGTGCGCGGCCGCCAGGATAATTCGGATTGGATGCGGTGTCCGGGACGATCGGGCACGAAGCGGATGAGCGCTTCCAGGTCAGCCGCCCGCAGCCCGGCCTCCGCTGCGACCGTCTGGCAGGTGGCGCGGACGACCTCCAGGTTGGTGCGGCGCTCGCCGGTGCCGATGTTGTAGATGCGCCCGGGTTGCGCCCGATCCAGGATGGTGACGAGGGCGTCGCAGTTGTCTTCCACATACAACCAGTCGCGGACCTGGGCGCCGTCACCGTAGACCGGAAGGGGCTCGCCCGCCAGCGAGTTACGGAGCATGAGGGGAATGAGCTTCTCCGGAAACTGAAAGGGGCCGTAGTTGTTGGCGCTGCGGGCGATGATGACAGGGACGGCGTGGGTGCGATGGTAGGCCAGGCAAAGGAGGTCGGCCGCGGCTTTGCTGGCCGCATAGGGGCTGCTGGGTCGCAGGGGTGCGTCTTCTGTACGTGGCGCGGTGCCCTCCGCATCCCCGTACACCTCGTCGGTGGAGACCTGCACGAACCGCTCCACCCGGTGGCGGCGCGCGGCGTCGAGGAGCGTCTGCGCCCCCACAACGTTGGTATGCAGGAACGGCGTCGCGTCGAGGATGCTGCGGTCCACATGGGACTCCGCCGCAAAGTTCACCACCGCCCGCGGCCCACTCGCCCCGATGATGCGGTCCAGCAGGCCGGCGTCCGCAATGTCGCCATGGACGAATGTGTAGTCGGGATGGCCTTCGACGTCGCGCAGATTCGCCAGGTTGCCAGCGTAGGTGAGGTGATCGAGGTTCATGACCCGCCAGCCGGGGCGGTGCCGCAGCAGCAGCCGGACAAAGTGGCTGCCGATGAATCCGCAGCCGCCGGTGACCAGCACGATGGGTGTCATCTGCGCCTAAAAATCATTGTCCGCATCCCGCAGGTGCGGCAGGTCGGCATCCCGCGGTGATATCACAGGGGCGACACCAGGCCAGGTGATGCCCAGCTTAGGGTCATTCCAGGCGATTCCCCGTTCGAAATCTGGCGCGTACTCTGCCGTTGCTTTGTAGCATACGTCCGCCGAATCACTGAGGACGTAGAACCCATGCGCGAAGCCCGGTGGGACATACAGGATGCGGCGGTTCGACGCCGAGAGGGTCGTGCTGACCCAGGTGCCAAAGGTGGGCGAGGAGCGCCGAATATCGACTGCGACATCAAACACATCTCCTGCCACGATCCAGATCAGCTTTCCCTGGGCGTGAGCGCGTTTCTGGTAGTGGAGGCCGCGCAGGACGCCGCGTCCTGATCGGGAGTGGTTGTCCTGCACGAATGGCAGGGCGATCCCGGCCCGGGCAAACTCGGACATTTTGTAGGTCTCCACGAACCAACCGCGAGGATCCTCGACCACCGTCGGTTCGATGAGCACGAGGCCCGGGATCGGCAGCGGTGTGAACCGGAACGTCATGTGGGCGACTCCCCCGCCTCTTACAGGGTGACCTCGGCATCGTCGCCGATGAGCAGGCGCAATGCTTGATGATTGGTGGTGGATCGGCTGACGATGGCGTTGCGCCCGACCACACTGTCTTCCAACCGGCCGGCGCCCTCCACGCGTGCGCCATCCAGGAGCACGCAGTGCTCCAGCGCCGTCGCGCGCACGACACACTGCTGGCCAATGCTCGTATAGGGCCCGATGAACGCGCGGTCCACGACGGTGCGGGCGCCGATGACGGCCGGCCCGCGCACTTCGCTGTGCGTGACACGTGCGTCGCCTTCGAGCCTGACACGGCCGATCACCTTACTGGTGCCGTCCACCGTGCCCTGCACATCGCGCTGAATCCATTCATCCAGAACCACACGGTTCGCTTCCAGGAGATCGTCCTTCTTCCCGCAGTCCAACCACCACGTCTGCAGGGTCTGGCCGAGCACCCGGCGACCCCGTTGCAGCAGCTCCTGAATGGCGTCGGTGATCTCCAGTTCCCCGCGCGCGGATGGGCGGATGACGCGGACGGCGTCGTGAATGACCGGGGAAAAAACATAGACGCCGACGAGGGCGAGGTTCGACGGTGGCTCGGCCGGCTTCTCGATGAGCCGGCTCAGCCTGCCGGCGCCGTCCATCACCGCCACGCCGAATCGTCGCGGATCGGGCACCGCCTTGAGGAGGAGCACTGCGTCGGCGCTCTCCTGGCGGAACTGCTCCAGCAGTGACCTGAGACCGCTCCCGATCAGATTGTCTCCAAGGTACATTACGAACGGATCGGATCCCAGGAAGTCGCGGGCGGCGAGCAGGGCGTGGGCCAGGCCCAACGGCTGGTCCTGCAGGATGAACGACAGCGCGAACCGCCATGGATTATCGGCCAGTGCGGTCTTGACTTGCTCGGCCGTCTCTGGGGCGACGATCACCCCGACCTCTCGGATGTCCACATCGCGCAGGTGATCCATGACGTAGTGGACCACCGGCCGGTTGGCGATGGGGATGAGCTGCTTGGGGATGCTATAGGTGAGGGGCCGAAGCCGAGTTCCTTTGCCCCCACATAACACCAGCGCTTTCATGTCGCGGCGGCACCTCCTGTCGCTGTTGTGCCCTTCCGCGGGACGGTCAAGGCCGATCTGGCCTGGATTCGTTCAGGACGCGCCGGTAGACTGCCACGAGGCGCGTCGCCGCGGCCTCCGGCGTGAAGCGGCGGACTCGGGCGAAGCCACGCTCCCGGAGGCGCTGCCGCAGTTCTGTGTCCTGGATCACCCGGGCCATGCCTTCTGCGAGCGCCGATTCGTCCTCCGGGTCGACAAGCACGGCCGCGTCACCGACCACCTCCGGAATGGCAGTACGGTTTGCAGCGACCACCGGCGTACCACACGCCATGCCTTCCAGCGCCGGTAGCCCAAAGCCTTCATAGAGGGACGGCAGCACCACCGCCGCAGCGGCTTGGTAATATAAAGGAAGCAATTCTCCCGGAACGTGTCCGACACACCGCACCGCATCGCCTATTCCGGCGCTGGTGATCTCACGCCCGAGGCTCGGAGGTGGTGCAGCGAGACCCACGATCACGAGGTGGACACCCAGGAGTTCGCGCACGCGCCTGAATGCGCGAATCAATCGTCGGAGGTTTTTGTGAGGTTTATTCCGGCCCACGCACAACACATAGCGCTCGATGCCCAGACTTCGATGGAAGGTCTCAACTGCCGCGGGATCGGCAGCAGGACGGAACTCCGGGGCCACTGCGGCCGGAACCACGGCAAGCCGCTCTGCGGGAATGCCCAAGCGATGCTCGATGTCGTGGCGACTGAATTCAGAATCCGTCACGATCATGTCAGCCCGGCGCGCGGCCAGGCGGGTCCATCCAGCGCCAGCCATGCGCCGCAGTGGCGCCTCGACGGTGTCTGGAATGGCCAGAGAGATGAGATCGTGAATGGTGAGCACAAGCCGGCGCGGCCAGGTGAGGGGG
Source organism: Candidatus Segetimicrobium genomatis (assembly GCA_005882295.1). GTDB lineage: Bacteria > Sysuimicrobiota > Sysuimicrobiia > Sysuimicrobiales > Kaftiobacteriaceae > Telluricultor. The sequence goes on from VBAI01000101.1 coordinate 14,243, forward strand.
GCGGTGAAGTAGGGGACGTGCAACAGATCTGCCGGGACGCGTCTGAGTTCCCAGGGGAGAAGCTGCGTGCCGATGTTCAGCGGCCGGCTACGCACCGGCACCGCGGGGATGCCCGGCAACGTCGGCAGGCCGAGGTTCGTCACCGCCACGAACGTGTAGTCGCCGCCGCCGGCCTGCGGGAGGCCGCCGAACACGGTTCTGATATATGTGCCAACGCCGGTATGGGTGATCAGGCGGGTGTCGAGGGCGATCCGTCGCACACAATACATCTTCTGGCTTCGCGTATTGGATTCCGCTGCGTGGGCGGGTCCAGACTACGCATGAGCAGGCGGTGGCATACAACGTTCAGGGACCCGATGCTGGCCGAAGGACGCCGCAGACAACTCCATGTGCTCCTCACGGTCGTGCTGGATGCGTGCACGATCGCGGCCGCATTTTCGCTGGCCTACCTGCTGCGGTTCTTCTGGGAAGTTGTGCCGGCATCCGATTCGCCGCCGGTCGGTCCCTATCTCGCCATCCTGCCGGTGCTGGTTCCGGTCTGGATCGGCGTGTTCGCCGCCTACGGACTGTACCGCGAACGGCTGCAGGGTTTCTTCGATGAGGCCCTGCGGGTGACGAGCGCGGTATCGGTCGGCATGATGGCGCTGCTGGCGGGATCCTTCTTCTACCGGCAGTTTTCCTATTCTCGGCTGTGGATTCTCTTCGCCTGGGGCATCAGCGTCGTGCTGGTGTTGAGTGCGCGCGGGGCGCTCCGGGCGGCCCATCGGGCGGTCCGCTCGCGCGGCGTGGATGTGCGCCGCGTGCTGATCGTTGGCAGCGGACCGGAAGCCCGGGATCTCGTCCGCGTGCTGCGGGCGCACCCGGAATATGGCCAGCGGCCCGTCGCGTTCGTGGCCGGCGGATCACATGCCGAGCTTGACGGTTTGCGGGCCGCCGGGACGCCGCCGCAGATCCTTACCGCCGTGCGCCGTGTGGGTGCGCACCGCGTGATCATTGCGCTCCCGGCGGACGCGAGAGAGACGACCCTCCAAGTTTCTGCCGCGTGCCAGGAGGCGGGGGTGCCGTTCGCGATCGTTCCCGACCTGTACACGCTTGTCTCCAGCGGCGCAGAGGTTGAGCTGGTGGACCGTCTGCCGCTGCTGACGCTGCGGGGGACGCCGCTGGCCGGATGGGGGCGGCGGTTGAAGGACGCGCTGGACGTGACCGTGGCGCTGGTCGGTGTGATCCTCTGCCTGCCGCTGATGGCGATCATCTCGCTTTTGATTGTCCTCGATAGCCGGGGCCCCGTGTTCTACCGGCAGCAGCGGATTGGCAAGGCGGCCGTGCCATTCTACGCCTGGAAGTTCCGCACCATGGTCGTCGGCGCGGATCAGCGCCTGGCGCGAGATCGCAGGCTGCGGGAACGTTTTGCGGCTACGT
>VBAI01000300.1 GCA_005882295.1 Candidatus Segetimicrobium genomatis
AGCACCGGCGGAGCTGCGGGTGCAGCCACGCTCACGCTGTCGGTCAGACGGAGGCCCATGGATGCCCGGAGTCCGGTAAACGAGGTCTCGACCTGGTTCCTGGCCGCGATCAGATCAACCTGGGCGGCTGCGCGTGCCGCCTGCGCCTGCAGCACGTCGGCTCTGGCGGCGATGCCGGCCCGAACTTGCGCCTCGGCCTGCCGGACCTGCGCCTCCGCCTGCGCCACCGCGGCCTGGCGCGTGGCCACGACGGCCTGCGCTCGGAGGACAGAGAAGTATGCCTGTGCGGCGGTCAGCGCCGCGCTCTGGCGCGCCTGGGCCAGCGAGGCCTCAGCGGACGACACAGCGGCCTCGGCCTGTCTGATCTGGTACCGCGCCTGGAGGTTGAGCAGTTCCAGCGACGCAGACACCTTGACACTGCTGCTCGTGGCCGTCGGCCCGACGGTGGTGGTGTCGGAGGAATTCCCGTAGGATGTCCCTGCCACCAGCGCGAGCTGAATGTTGCGCCCTGCCCGCGCCTCCGCGAGGTTCGCCTGCGCGACGGCGAGTGCCTGCCGCGCCACCGCCACGGAGGGATGCTGCGACAGCGCCGAGCTGACCGCCGCCTGGAGGGTCACCGGGACCTGGGCGTCTGCCGGACCAGCGGACGTGGCGACGACGGCCAGCGATATGACCAGGATAAAGACGCGAAGAGTCCATACGTTCACGCCCCTGCTCCTTTCACCAAGAGGAATTTACCCCGCGACCGTGTCGTGCCGGTGGCCCCGGCGCTCGAACATGACGTAGAGGATGGGAATCAAGAACAGCGTCAGGAAGGTTGAGACTGATAGGCCGCCGATGACGGTCCGGGCCAGGGGCATGTTCGTCTCACTCCCCTCGCCCAGACCCAGGGCCATGGGGATCATCCCCAGGATGGTCGCCAGCGCCGTCATCAGGATCGGCCGCAGCCGGATGCGCCCGGCCCGCAGCACGGCGTCGCGGGGCGCCAGCCCGCTGTCTTGCAATCGATTGGCATAGTCCACAAGGAGGATGCCGTTGCTGACCACGATCCCCACCATGGTAATCACACCCATGAATGAGACGATCGACAGCGTCACGTGCGTGAGCAGCAGCATCCAGACCACGCCGATCAGGCCCAGCGGCACCGTGAACATGATCACAAAGGGATCCACCAGCGACTGGAACTGCGAGGCCATGATCATGTAGACGAGCATCAATGCCAGCCCCGCGGCCAGTCCCAGGCTGCCGAACGCGCCCTGCTGCTGCTCCGTTTGCCCCGCCATGTGATACGTGAACCCCAGCGGCCAGGAGAGGCGGTCGAGCCGCTGGACGATCTCCGCCGAGACGTCGCCCAGCGGACGGTTGACCACGTTGGCCGTCACATCAATGACGCGCTGCTGGTTCTTCCGGCTGATCAGCAACGGCTCGCTGCTCAACGAGACGGTGGCGATGTCACGCAGCAAGATCGGGGTGCGGCCCCGGGATGAGGCGCTGCCGCCGGACGCCGGATCAGCCAGCGTCACCAGCGGCACGTTGCTGAGATCTTCCGGGTGGGACCGGTACTGGTCCATCAGGCGGATCACGATCCCATACTGGGCGCCGGTATACGGATCGATCAGCATGCTCGCGGTCCCAGGATTGCCCGACATGGCCAGGGTGATCGCGTTGGCCACCGCGGTCGGCGAGAGACCCAGCAGCGCCGCCTTCTCGTTATTCACCCGCACGGTGAACGCCGGATACTGGCCGCGCGGGTTGATGCGGATATCGGCGGCCCCTGGAGTTTGCGCGACGGCCGCCGCCACCTGTGTGGCGAGTTGTTGCGCGACGGTCTGATCGTAGCCCAGGACCTGCACGTCAATCGGCGCGGACGCCCCGATGTTCACAATGTTCCGCTGCAGGCCGCCGATCGAGAAGAAGAGCTGCACGCCTGGAAACTTCCCGTCCAGGGCGCGGCGGACGCGGGCAGCCAGTTCGTCCGTCGAG
>VBAI01000102.1 GCA_005882295.1 Candidatus Segetimicrobium genomatis
ACTTGGTCTTCTTGGTCTACTTGGTCTACAAGCCAACGCCATGGCGCCAGCTTCGCAGGTAGACTAAGTAGACTAAGGAGACTAAGGAGACCAAGAAGACGCAGTTTGATTTGAGATGAACAGCCGAGACCGAATCCGCGCCGCCATCGCGGGCAAGCCTGTGGATCGGGTGCCTGTCGCGCTGTGGCGCCACTTCCCCGGCGACGACCAGCGCGCCGAGTCGCTTGCCGCCGCCCACGTGACCTTTCAGAAAAAATACCAGTGGGATCTGCTCAAGGTGACGCCGGCCAGCGGCTACTACGGCGACGACTGGGGCCTGCGCGCCGGATACAAACCGAACCGGGAGGGTACGCGGCACTACGCCGACCGGCCGATCAAAAAACCGGCCGACTGGGGACGGCTGAAGTCGCTCGATGTCACCGGGGGGGCTTACGGCCGTGAACTGCACGCCCTGCGGCTGATCCGGGAGGCGCTGCCGGATGTGCTGATCGTCTCCACCGTGTTCAGTCCGCTGACCATCGCCGGAACGCTGTCGGGTCCGGAGGCGTCGCTGCGCTACCTGCGGGAGAATCCCGACGAGCTGCACCGCGGGCTGGAGCTCATTACCGACGTGACGGCCCGCTTTGCCGCGGAGACACTGGCCGCCGGGGCAGACGGGATCTTCTTTGCCACGGCGGCGGCCACGACCGACTACCTCGGCGTGGAGGAATACGAAGAGTTCGGCAGGCCGTACGATCTGCGGGTGCTGGAGGCGGCAGGGGGCGGCGAGCTGCGCATTCTGCACACGCATGGGATGCACGTCATGTTCGACCTGGTGACGGACTACCCCGTCGACGCGATCAACTGGCACGACCGCAGGACGCCGCCCACGCTGGCGGAAGCCCGGCACCGATTTTCTGGCTGCCTGGTGGGAGGAATCAACGAATGGGACACGCTGTCTTCAGGAACACCAGAGCAGATCGACGCGGAGGTCCGTGACGCCACCACCCAGACCGGCGGCATCCGGCACATCGTCGGGGCGGGTTGCACGCTTCCCATCGATATCACCGAGGACCGGATGAGGGCGGCGCGCGCCGCGGTCGAGAAGCGCGCCCTCTAGTCATTGCGAGGCCCGAAGGGCCGAAGCAATCTCCTCGCGGGGGAGATCGCTTCGCTTCGCTCACGATGACAGAATTGGCCCTGCGGGGCTCGCGATGACGGACGCAATTCGCGATATAGTTTGTTTGGAGGAGCACTCATATGAGCAAGAACCTGACCCGCAAGATTCTGGAAGCCCACCTCGCCGAAGGCGGCCTGGTTGCCGGGGAAGAGATCGGCATCCGGATCGATCAGATCCTGGCCCAGGACCTCACCGCCACACAGGCCTTTCTGCATTTTGAGGCGATGGGTATCCCCCGCATCCGCTGCAGAGTCGCCGCCTGCTACGCCGACCACAACGTCCTACACATCAAGCCCGAGAACATGGAGGACCACCTCTACCTGCAGTCGGCATCCCGCAAGTACGGCATCTGGTTCGGCAAGCCGGCTTCCGGCATCGGTCACCAGATCCATCTGGAACACTTCGCAGTTCCTGGTGAGACGGTGCTGGGCGCCGACAGCCACACCCCGCACTGCGGCGGCGTGGGGATGATCGCCATCGGCGCCGGAGGGATGGACGTGGCGGTGGCCATGGGCGGCGGACCGTACTACTTCGCGATGCCGCAGGTCGTGGGGGTGAAGCTGGCCGGCACCCTCCAGCCCTGGTGCACCGCCAAGGATGTGATCCTTGAACTGCTGCGCCGGCTGACGGTGCGCGGGGGCAAGGACCGCATCTTTGAATTCACCGGGCCAGGTCTGCGGGTGCTCAACGCGCAGCAGCGCGTCACCATCACGAACATGAGCTACGAGCTGGGAGCCACCACCTCGATCTTCCCCTCAGACGAGATCACCCGGGATTTCTTCCGCCGGTTGGGCCGGGCGCGCGACTGGCGGGAGATGCTGCCAGATGCCGACGCCGAGTATGACGACATGATCGACATGGATCTGGCCAAGATCGAGCCACTGATTGCCCTCCCCAGCCTCCCGGACAACGTAGTGCCGGTGCGCAAGGTGGCAGGGACCAAAGTGGAACAGGTCATGGTCGGCTCCTGCACCAACGGCTCCTACACCGACCTGCAGGCCGTGGCCAAAGTGATGAAGGGCCGCCGCGTGCATCCGGAGGTGTACTTCTTCATCCATCCCAGCAGCCGCGCCGACCTGGAGCTGCTGGCCCGGGAGGGGTACGTGACCGATCTCCTGGCGGCCGGGGTGAACGTGGCGGAACCCACCTGCGGGGCGTGCATCGGGTTCGGGCACGTACCCGCGCCGGGCACGAAGAGCCTGCGGGCCATCAACCGAAACTTCAAAGGCCGCAGCGGCCTCAGCGACGATCAGGTCTACCTGGCCAGCCCGGAGACTGCCGCCGCGACGGCGATCAAGGGCGTGATTACAGATCCGCGCGATCTGGGCGCGGAGCTGGCGATCGCCGCGCCTGAACCGGTCCTGCCCGACGCCGTGCCCCAGGACAACCCGAATCTGATTCCTCCGGCATCAGAGGCCGAGGCCGCCGGCATCGTCGTGCACCGCGGCGAGAACATCCAGCCCTCCCCGGTCAAACCGCCGCTGGAAGAGACGCTGCGGGGCACGGTGCTGATCAAGGTGGGAGACGACATCAGCACCGACCACATCATGCCCGCCGGCGCCGAAATCGTCGCCTACCGGTCCAACATTCCCAGGCTGGCCGAGTTCGTCTTCCACCGCATGGACCCGGAGTTCAGCGCGCGGGCCAAAGCCCGGGGCGGCGGATTCATCGTCGGCGGGGACAACTACGGGCAGGGGTCTTCGCGCGAGCATGCCGCCCTGGCGCCGATGCACCTGGGAGTACGGGCGGTGCTGGCGAAGTCGTTCTCCCGCATCCACCATGCCAATCTCATCAACTGGGGCATCGTCCCGCTGATCTTCACGGATCCCGCCGACTACGCCCGCGTCGACCGGGATGACGAGCTGGAGATCCCAAAGATCCGCGAAGGCATCCTGCAGGGCACACGCGAATTCACCGTGCGCAACCGCACCAAGGGCGGCGAGTTTACGGTGCGGGTCGAGATTAGCCCCCGCGAGCGTGGTTACCTCGTGGCCGGCGGAAAGCTGGCGCAGGTCAAGAGGAAACCCCTCCAGTAGCGCCAATGTATTGTCAAATCCCCCCATCGACGCGACGTTGCAAGACCGTGACGTGTCCAGGATTCTGTTAAGGCACTGGTTTCACGTGATCATGGCGAGGAGGGAGAATGGCATGAAGCGGGCGTTGTGGATCTTCATTCTGATCGGCGCACTGGCGGTGACTTCGGTCTCCGCCGCGCCGCAGCGCGGTGGGACACTGCGCGTCGGCCTCAACGCCGACCCGCCGAACATGGATCCGCATCAATCCACGGCGGCTGTCGACCGCCAGGTCTTCCAAAACCTCTACGACAAACTCGTCGACATCAACCAGAACCTGGAGATCGTTCCGATGCTGGCCACGTCGTGGCAGATCACCGACGGTGGACGTACCTATACGTTCAAACTGCGCCAGGGCGTCGTGTTTCACGACGGCACACCCTTCAACGCCGACGCGGTAAAGTTCAACTTTGAACGCATGTTGGACAAATCGTTTGGATCGCCCCGGTTCAACGAGGTCAGCCTGGTCACCTCAGTGACAGCGGTGGACCCCTACACGGTGCGCATCACGCTGGAGAAACCCTACAGCCCGTTCCTCGCCGTCCTGAGCGACCGCGCCGGCATGATGGTGTCGCCCGCGGCGGCGCAGAAGGCGGGCAAGGGACTGGCCCGTGAGCCGGTGGGCACCGGACCTTACAAGTTTGTGGAGAAGCGGCCGCAGGAACGCATCGTCCTGGAGCGGTTTGACCAGCACTGGGACAAGAACGGTGGCTTCGTTGATCGCATCATCTACCGGCCGTTCACCGATGAGAACGCGCGCCTGGCCAACCTGCGAGCCGGTGAGCTCGATGTCATCGACCAGGTTGCGCCGGCGGATATCCCCAAACTACGGACAGACCCTGTGCTGCGCCTGCTGGAGCGCAGTGGCCTGGAATGGCAGGGCATGTGGATCATGGTCGCCGGGCCGCCGTTCAACAACAAGCTGCTGCGCCAGGCTCTCAACGCGACGATTGACCGGCGCACCCTGGTGAATGTCGTGTTCGGGGAAACCGCCGTCCCGGCCAACGGGCCGTTCCCCCCGGCCTTGTTCACATATGACGTCCCTGCGAATTCGCGCATCCCTGAGCGTAACGTGGACCTGGCGCGCCAGAGACTGCGCGACGCCGGCATGCCGAACGGATTCTCGTTTACGCTGAAGATCACACCAGGCCGCGTGGCGCAGCAGGTCGCGCAGGTCATCCAGTCGATGGCCGCCGACGCCGGGATCAAGGTCAACATCGAGATCGTGGAGTTTGGCGCGATCCTCAGCCAGGGCGACGCGCACAAGTTCGAGGCCATCCTCCTCGGCTGGAGCGGCCGCCCCGATCCCGACGGCAACATCTATGGCGACTTCATCACAGACGGCGGGCTGAACTTCAGCGCATACTCCAATCCGCGGGTGGACACCTTACTGGATGCCGCACGAATTCTCACTACGCGCGACCAGCGCCGGCGCGCGTACGGCGACGTGATGAATATCCTGAATGACGAGCTGCCCTACCTGTTCCTCTATTGGCCCAAACAGTACAAAGTGCTGGGCCCCAAACTCCAGGGGTTCGTGCACATCTCGGACGGCATGATGCGATTCCGCAACACCTGGCTGACCCCGTAGTCGTTCCGGGGGAGGGCATCCGCACCCTCCCCCCGGTCCACCTCTCCCGTGAGCTGGTACCTGGTCCGCCGCCTCCTCCTCACCCTCCCGGTCCTGTTCTTCGTCAGCCTCATCGTGTTCTCGCTGATCAATCTCATCCCCGGCGATCCCGCACGCGTCATGCTGGGCGAAGAAGCCAGCAAAGAAGCATTGAGCGCGCTCCGAAAAGAGATGGGGCTGGACCGGCCGATGCACGTGCGGTACCTGCTGTGGCTGAGCCATGTGGCGCGCGGCGACTTCGGCCGCTCAGTCCGCGACGGGCGAGCGGTTCTGGACACATTGCTGCTGAAGCTGCCTGTCACGATTGAACTCGCGATCACCTCGCTACTGGTGGCGTGGATCATCGCCATTCCTGCCGGCGTGGTGGCGGCATGGAAACAACGCACCGCACTCGATTACGCGGCCACTACCGCGGCCCTGGCCGGGATCTCCATCCCCAACTTCTGGCTGGGCATCATGATGATCTATCTCCTCGCAGTGAACCTGCGGCTGCTCCCGCCATCAGGGTACATTGAGCCCTGGATCGATCCAGTCCGTAACCTCAAGCTGATGGTGATGCCGTCAATCGTGTTGGGAACGGCGCTGGCCGCGCTGGTGATGCGGCTGCTGCGCAGCAGCATGCTGGAGGTTCTGGGCACCGACTATATTCGCACGGCGCGGGCGAAGGGGCTGGGCGATGCTGTCGTCCTCGTCCGCCACGCGATGAAGAACGCGATGATTCCTGTGGTGACCGTGATGGGGCTGCAGCTGTCCGGCCTGTTGGGCGGCGCCGTGATCACGGAAACGATCTTTGCCGTCCCCGGGCTGGGGCGGCTCACCGTGGAGTCAATCCTGACCCGAGATTACCCCATGGTACAGGGCGTGGTCTTGTTTGCGGCGCTCGCTGTGGTCCTCACAAACCTCGCGGTGGATGTCATGTATGCCGTCCTGGACCCCAGGATCCGGCTGGGAGCACGGACCGGATGAGCCGCTTCGCCGCCGATCTCCCGGTGGACGTTGTGAGGCTGCGGCACCGCGCGGCGGGTATGCGCCGGTACGGATTTGGCTACCTCCTCCATCGCTATGCTCGGAACCGGTTGGCGCTGGTCGGCCTGTGGGTGGTGCTGGGCATCGTGGCGGTGGCGCTCTTCGCTTCATGGGTCGCGCCGGCCAGTCCCATCAAACCGGACTTTGGCAATTTGCTGCGGTCACCCAGCGCCGCCCATCCCATGGGCACCGACGACCTCGGCCGAGACGTCCTCAGCCGTGTCATCTTCGGCGCGCGCACAGCACTCCTGGCGGGCGTGCTCTCCGTGGGCATCGCCGTTCTCGCCGGCCTCCCGCTGGGCCTGCTCTCCGGCTACTATGGCGGGCGCCTGGACGATCTCTTGATGCGTCTCACCGACGCGATGCTCTCGTTTCCGTTTCTCGTCCTGGCGCTGGCTCTGGCCGCGGTCCTCGGCGCCGGGCTGGACAAGGCGCTGCTGGCGATCGGCATCGTGTTTACACCGCGATTTATCCGCCTGGCGCGCGCCCAGGTGCTAGGCGAGCGCGAGCAAAACTACGTGGAGGCGGCCAGGGCTATGGGCGTGGGGGATGGCCGCATTATCTGGCGCCACATCCTGCCCAACAGCGTCTCCCCAATCGTCGTGCAGGCCTCGCTGGACATGGCGGGAGCGATCACCGCCGAGGCGACACTGTCGTTTCTGGGGCTGGGCACGCAGCCGCCCACGCCGTCGTGGGGGTCCATGCTCAATATCGCGCAGGCGTATCTCGGCACTGCCCCGTGGATGGCGGTGTGGCCGGGCCTGGCGATCTTCATCACCGTGCTGGCGCTGAATTTGCTGGGCGACGGGCTGCGTGAGGCCCTGGACCCACGGCTAAGATGAGAAAGGGATAAGGGGACAAAGGGATAACGGGATAGCGGCACTGTTTCGATCAGGGGGGAACCCGATGGGATACATAAGGTCCCGACCGAGTGGAATCGTCCGCGCCGTTCTGGTGTGCGGGCTGGCCGTTGTCGCCGCATCGAGCTGGGCGGCGGTCGCGCTCTCCGCACCGCCGGTACGGCTGTCCATCGTCACCGGAGGCACCGGCGGCGTTTACTTCCCGATGGGCGGCGGGCTGGCGCAGCTCATCTCCAAGTACCTCCCCGATACTCAGGCCACTGCCGAAGTCACGTCCGCGTCGGTCGACAACATGCGGCTGATCGGGGCCAAGCGCGCGGACATCGCCTTCACCCTGGCCGACACCGCGTACGATGCCTTCACCGGCCAGGCGACGTTCCAGGGCGCGCCGATCCCCATCCGCACGCTGACGCCGCTGTATAACAACTTCAACCATCTGGTCACGATCGAGGGCACCGGCGTCGCCACCGTCGCTGATCTGCGTGGGAAGCGCGTCTCGGTCGGCTCCCCCGGCAGCGGCACCGAGGTCACAGCGGTGCGGATCCTCCGGGCGGCCGGCCTCGATCCCGATCGCGACATCCGCAAGGAGCGCCTCGGCGTGCAAGAATCGGTCGATGCGATCAAGGACCGCAAGATCGACGCCTTCTTCTGGAGCGGCGGCCTGCCGACGTCCGCGGTGCTGGACCTGGCCACGACCCCCGGCCTCCGCATCCGGCTGGTTCCCCTGGACACCACCATCGCCGAGCTGCAAAAGACCTATGGAAACCTCTACTTCAAGGCCGTGATCCTGAAAGAGATCTACCCGGGGGCAGCGGCCAACGCGGCCACCGTCGGTGTAGCGAACCTGCTGGTGGTGCATCAGGACTTCAACGGCGACCTGGCCTATCAGATTACGAAACTGATCTATGAGCGCCGTTCGGAGCTGGCGCAGGTGCACAAGGAGGCGGCCAACATCACGCTCACGGGCGTGGTGGGGCGGTCACCGGTGCCGTTCCACCCGGGGGCAATCCGATACTTTAAGGAGAAGGGCGTCCAGGGGTTTTAGTGAGCAAAGTCCTGCTCGCCGCCGCGACGGCGGGGCTCGTCGCACTCACATCCACGCCCCGGTATCAGTTGCGCGTTGTGGATGAGACCGGGCGCACCCGGTGGTCTGCGCCTGTCTCATCCGCGACCACGGTCACGCTGGCGTACACGAACTCGATTTACGGCGCGCTGACGGAGGAGCGGTTCGCGGTGACGCCGGACGGGTTTGCCCTGGCCGACGTGCGCAGCACGAGCGAGGCGGTGCTGGCGTACAACGGCTTGAGCGCTCCATACCGGCGTGATGGAGCCTTCCTCGTGGCCGCGGCCTCGGCCCACCTCCGCGAGATTGTGCTGCGGGTCGGCCAGACCGGGCGGCCCCGGCTCCGTGTAGGAACCACCGACCTCCCGCTGTACCAGGCCGGCGAAGGGACGCGATTGGTCATCACGGTCGCCCCCAGTCCATGACCGAACCACCGGCCGGCCAGTTGCCGAAGTCTGCGGCAGAACTCGAAGAACTCGTCGAGTCGTTCGAGGGGAAGACCCGGCACCCCACCGGCCTGCTCGGACGCGCCATCACCGCCGCCCTGGTGGTCATGTCCCTGTACCACCTCTGGGCCACCACCGCCAACGTCGTCACGCAGATTCATCGCACGATCCATCTGCTCTTCGTGCTCGTGTTGACCTTCCTCGTCTACCCGGGATGGAAGGGCGCGGCCCGGAGGATTCATCCCACCGACGTGGTCCTATCGCTGGCCAGCGCGGCGGCCCTGGGCTACGTGTTCGTCGACTTCGAAGGGTTCATTTACCGCGCGGTCGTGCCCACTACCTGGGATCTAGTGTTTGGCGTCCTCACCATCTTGCTGATCCTGGAAGCCACGCGCCGCTCGGTCGGCAACGCGCTGCTCGTTGTCGTCGGAGGGTTCATCCTCTATGCATTCGCCGGCCCGTGGCTGCCGGCGCCGTGGACGCATCGCGGTTACGATGTGGCGCGGCTGGTGGGTCAGCTGTATATGACGCTCGAGGGTATCTTCGGCGTCCCCATCGCCGTCTCGTCGACGTTCATTATCTTGTTTACGATCTACGGGGCGTTCCTCGATCAGTCCGGCGCCGGAAAGTTCTTCGTGGACCTGGCCTTTGCCCTCACCGGGCGGCGGCGCACCGGAGCCGGGCAGGCGGTCACCGTCGCGTCATTCCTCCTCGGTGGCCCATCGGGCAGTGGGGTGGCCACCACCGTCACCGTGGGGGCCATCGCCTATCCGCTGCTGCAGAAAGCCGGATACGACCGTGAGTCGGCCGGCGGGCTGCTGTCGGCCGGCGGCATTGGCGCCGTCATCTCCCCGCCCATCCTCGGAGCCGCCGCGTTCCTGATCGCCGAGATCCTGAAGATCACCTACCTGCAGGTCCTGGTCATGGCGATCATTCCCACGATCCTCTACTATCTATCGATCTTCCTGATGATCGAGCTCGATGCGCGCCGGTTCGGGCTGCGGTTTGTCGAGATGGAAACCCGGAATCCCTGGCTGCTGACGCGACAGTACTGGTATCTGCTCACCTCGTTGATCGTCATCCCCGCATTCATGGTGGTGGGATTCACCGCGATCAAGGCGGTCTTCTGGGCCACGATCGTCGCCTGGGCGGCGAGCTACCTCCGGCGCGATACGTCGCTCCGCCCGCACAAGCTGGTCACGGCGCTGGCCAACGGGTCCCGGCAGATTCTGAATATCGCGGTGACCACGGCCGCGGCGGGCATCATCGTCGGCGTGGTGAACCTCACCGGCCTGGGATTGAGGCTGTCCGACATCATCATCGGCTTCGCCGGCGGCAACCTGATTCTGACGCTCATCTACTCCGCCATCGCCCTGTGGGTCCTGGGCCTGGCCCTGCCGATCACCGCGACCTACATCATCGCGGCGGTGATCGTGGCCCCTGCCCTGATCAAACTGGGGGTCTCCGAGCTGGCTGCCCACATGTTCATCTTCTACTACGCCGTCCTGTCTGAGGTGTCGCCGCCGGTGGGCCTGTCCCCCATGGCCGCTGCGGCGTTGACAGGTGGCAATCCGTTCAAGACGATGTTGATGGCCTGGAAGTACACGCTGCCGGCATTCATCGTGCCGTTCATGTTTACGGTGCATCCCGACGGGATGGGCCTGCTGCTGCAGGCGCCGGCGGCAGACGTGATCAGGGTGTCCATCACCTCGATCATCGGGCTGGCCACGGTGGCTGCGGGCATCAACGGCTGGCTCCTCCGCAAGACCACGCTGCTGGAGCGGATCGTGCTGATTATCGCGGGGATCCTGTTCATCTACCCCACCAGCTCTCCTGATTTCATTGCCGCGGTGATGGTCGCCGCGGTGATCGCGTTCCAAACACTGACCAAGCCCGCGCCGCAAACACAATAACGATGGGCGAGGACCAGCAGGGAGAAATCCAGGAACAGCTGGCCGACACCGTGGAGTTGCTGCGCTGGATCATCGGCGTCCTGGCCGGCAGCGCGTGGCAGAACCTGGGCCTGGTGCCCAACCCCGCGAGCAAAAAGGTGGTCCGTAACCTGGAGGACGCCCGGCTGGCCATCGACGCCACCGCATCGCTGATCGAACACCTGAAGCTCCGCGTGGACGAGAAGGAACGCCGCGACCTGGATACGCTGCTGGCCAACCTCCGCCTGAACTTCGTTGAACAAAGCACCAAGCCAGAATCCACGGCCTGATATACTTGTAAGAAGACGATTGCGAATTGTGGATTGG
>VBAI01000301.1 GCA_005882295.1 Candidatus Segetimicrobium genomatis
GGAGCGGACCGAGGAGGCCACCCGGGCCTATGCTCAGGCCGTCGGCGCCATCTGCAGCCGGCAGGGGCTGCGGCCGTTCGACCGGTCCGCGGTGGCGCGCGTGCTCGAACAGAGCGCCCGGATGGCGGAGCACCAGCAGCGGCTCTCCACGCGCTTCAACGAAATGGTGGAAATCGTCTATGAGGCCTCGGCGTGGGCGCAGCAGGCCGGCCACGACGTCGTCGCCGTGGTCGACGTCGATCGGGCGGTCGACGAGAAGGTCTATCGCTCCAACCGCATCGAGGAGCGGCTCCGGCAGATGATCGCCGAGGGCCAGCTGCTGGTCGACGTCGACGGCGTCAAGCCGGGCCAGGTCAACGGGCTGTCGGTCCTGCAGCTCGGGGACTACAGCTTCGGACATCCCAGCCGCATCACCGCGCGCACCTTCGTCGGCAGCCGCGGCGTCGTCAACATCGAGCGGGAAACAGAGATGTCGGGCCGCATCCACAGCAAAGGCGTGGCCATCCTGGGCGCCTACCTGGGCGGCAAATACGCCCAGCAGCAGCCGCTCAGCTTAAATGCATCGCTGACGTTCGAACAGACGTATTCGGAGGTGGATGGGGATAGCGCGAGTTCCACCGAGCTCTACGCGCTGCTGTCCGAACTGGCCGGCGTCCCGATCGAGCAGAGCATCGCCGTCACCGGGTCGGTCAACCAGAAGGGAGAGATCCAGCCCATCGGCGGCGTCAACGAGAAGATCGAGGGGTACTTTGCGGTGTGCAAGGCACTCGGGCTCACCGGGCGCCAGGGCGTGATGATCCCCGTGCAAAACGTCCCCAATCTGATGCTGCGGCCGGACGTGGTGGAAGCCGTGCGGCAGGGGAAGTTCCATATCTGGGCCGTCCGGACGATCGACGAAGGGTTGGAGGTGCTGACCGGGCTGCCGGCAGGGGAACCTGGCGCGGACAGCCGTTACCCGGACGGTACGGTCAACGCGCTGGTGAGCCGGCACCTCGGTGAACTGGCCGAGCGGTTGCGCCGGTTCGCGCCGGCCGGTCGGTCTGGAGATGCCAAGAACGACAATAAGGGAGACAAGTAGCCAATGCTCCACGCGCTGTGTTTGGGTACATGGGCCCCAGATTTGTCCCATGCGCAGGACCGGCTTTGCCGAGTCCGAGCATCACATGCCTTTGGGCAGTGTCGGGATTGGGGGAGGGGGAGGTATCGGAAGGGGGAGGGAACCGCCCTCCCCCTCCGAGGTTATTAATGGATTTGGGCCTGCGGGGCCAGACTGCGCTCGTCGCCGCCGCCAGCCGTGGCTTGGGAAAGGCGGTGGCGAAATTATTCGTTGAGGAGGGGGCTCGGGTCGCCATCTGTTCGCGGCGCAAAGAGGCGGTCGAAGCCGCGGCTGCAGACATCGGCGGTGAGGTACTGCCGGTGACGGCCGACGTCAGCAAAGCCGAAGACGTCGATCGGTTCGTGCAAGCCGCGGCGGCAAAGTTTGGGCGGATCGATATTCTGGTGAACAACGCCGGCGGCCCCCCGGCCGGTCCATTTGTCGAGATCACCGACGAACAGTGGTGGGCCGGGATCGGTCTGAACTTGATGAGCACCGTGCGGCTGTCGCGGGCCGTGATTCCGCACATGCGGAGGCAGGGCGGCGGTCGGATCATCAACATCGCGTCGTACGTGGTCAAGCAGCCGCTGCCCAACCTGGTGCTGTCCAATGCGGTGCGCCTGGCGGTGGTGGGGCTCGCCAAGACCCTGGCAGCCGAACTTGGACCGGACAATATCCTGGTGAACACCGTGTGCCCCGGGCCGATCGCGACGGAGCGGCTCGAATCGCTTACCAAGGCGTTCGCGGAGCGCGAAAAGACATCGTTTGAAGAGGCCGAACGCCGGCTGTGGACGGCGGAAGTGCCCTTGGGCCGCGTGGGCCAGCCGGAAGAGTTTGCCAGCGTGGTGGTCTTTCTGGCCTCTCCCCGCGCCGCGTTCGTCACCGGGACCACCCTTCAAGTCGATGGCGGCATGGTCAAGGCGGTGTTGTGAGGTCCGTCAAGAACTCCAGCCCCTGTCCTAGGGCTATGATCCCTGGAAACGCCCATCTTCGGCCGGGGGTCACCTCCTGCAGCGGCCCGTGGTGATACGGGGCCTTCAGCGTGAACCGCAGGTTGTCAGGGGCGACGATTTCCACAGTGGCCTGATCGGTGTTGTTGGTCATCCACCACACGAACGTGTCATAGGCGCGGATGATCTCCCTGATCTCCAGGCGCACGGGGACGCCGAC
>VBAI01000303.1:0-2071 GCA_005882295.1 Candidatus Segetimicrobium genomatis
CGAGCGCTGCGCGATTCCTTTGAACGTGCTCACGAAGTGTTGGACGTTGTGATCGTTGCCCTGTGGAATCACCATCAGGATGACTACATCAGGGGCGATCTCGCGGAAATCACGCAGGCAGGCAGCGAGGTCATCACGGTTTCCGTGAAGATGCTGAACGCCGGGCGGAAGGCTCGCTTCCCGCGACCCGCGGTGAAACACGACGACGTAGTGGCCCATGTTGATCAAGTGGCGCACCACGTGGCGCCCAATGAAACCGGTTCCACCGATCACCAAAACTCGCATCGATATTGATCTTCGAAGTTGAGGACCCTTCCCTGACGCAAATGGAACAAATATTCTCGGAGATGCGGTGGGAAGCCTTGCGCGCCCTACCTAACGGTCGATCATCGGGTCGGATACTCTTAAAGCATGGGCGGGCGTTTGAGGGAAACTCGTACAAAGGGGTGTGCTACTAGGCACGAGTCGGGCGGAAATGGTGTGCCGGGCGGGCGTTTCTGCCTCTATCGAAGATCGTCACGGTCAGAGTCGGACGACGCTCTCCCCAACCCCTGCGAGACGCCAGGCTTAAGCGTGCGAGGAGGTCTGCGGGAGCCTCTTTATTCGTCGATGACAGGCACCCATGAGGGTGACCGACGCCCCGTCAGATTTGGGAGCCAGAATGAGCGAATGCCCTTGCGGATCGCGCCAGAACGGGTGATTGAGGGTGACAGGCACCGACAATCGAGGGACTCCTTCTCAGCTGGAATCTCTGCCGCACAGTAGGATACCCTACAAAAACCGAGCCCCCTACGACTCGCCAACAGAAAGCCCCAGGATACTGAAACCTGGGGCTTTCCTGTGGCGGCTTTGTGTGCTCGCCCCTCTCGGAGCGTCATCCCGCCTGTGACGGATAGCCTAATCGGGAACCGTCTCGAAACCCTCCCCTATCAGGTCCCTCCTTAAGCGAGTCGAACGTATCCAATCACGGTTCATCTCGCCCCAGGCCCAATTAGACGATAGAGGCGCCGTAATCCGCGATGCCACCGTAGTCATCCCGTCCGGAACGCCCGCACCCGCGTACCCAATCTCACCAGGGTCCCCGTCGAACGAAGGATTGCCCGTAATTCCCAACGTTGCCATGTCCCTTTGATCTCGCGCCGTACGAATCACCGCGTCCAACGCAGGCTTTACTACATCCCACCAGTGCCCACTGTCAATCTGCGTCTGCGCCCACGTATTCGCGTCGTCCTGCGAGGGTGGCGCTGACGGATTCTCCCCACCCACACCGCGGAACTGCGCCCAAGCATTCAAAACACCCGACGCCGACAAATTTTGCGCGCCAGGGTTCATCCAGTTCTGAACACAAGGAATCGGACTCGACCCGTAGTACCATGTCCCAAGAATCGGCTGACCATAATCCGTCCATGCGCCCCCGCACGAATCCGGGCCCAAATAACCGTACGGATACGGTACGTCCCCCTGCCACACCAAGTAAAAATAATATCCGCCTTTGTTGTACCAGTAGTAAACCGTATTGTCTCCGGAGCGAGGGAAACGCTGCTGCCGCGCACTAAAGTAATCCACTGGCGACGTCCCCAAGGAGTAGCTACGCGCTGCCTGCAGGAGCGGCTGGGTCACGCTGATGGTTCCACACCACGACGTCCCGGGAAAGCACGTCTGTGGAGTGGTGATCGTGTACCCTGGGCCGCCCGTTGCCAATGTCCTGGTTCCGGCGCCGTTCCCGTTTCCGTCCAATGCTCCGGTGGCCGGGTCAAGCAAGTTATCGGCCGATTTTGGCCCCACGTCATCACAGAAGATCCCAGGTTGGTGGGACAGCATATGCACCCAGTCGGCGGTATTCTGCGGCCCCTTTTTCCGATCTGTGGCCTGGAAAACAAAGCCCCCCGCGGCATTCTTGGCCCACGAACAATTCTGTGTTACCGGTGGCACGAATGCATGGTGGACGTGATAACCTCTGAAACCCCCCTGGCAATCGGTATCATTTGTTATCGTTCCAATCTCGTTGCTGGCGTACAAACCGGTTGTTGTTACTTGTATGGGCGGTAGATCATAGGCGACCCCAGAATTG
>VBAI01000303.1:2078-3434 GCA_005882295.1 Candidatus Segetimicrobium genomatis
GTTGCCGTCCTTGTGCACGGGGTCCCACGCATCCCAAAGTTTGGCCTCGATGAAATCACAAAAGTCCACATACGATCCAGATCTGCCTCTCACGGATAGAGAAAGGCAGGGTGAACTACAAGTGGATTGATCCGTGGAGCCGTAAGTTGTGAGGTCCACTTTCCCTGTAGGATCTGCCGGACGACTGTGACAACTGTCGTAAACAACGGGGTCCGACCATGAACCGGGCTGCCCCGGCGGGGCCGCCTTGACTTGTGCCACCTCATCAAGGGCACTTTCGTTTGGGTCAATCGTGCCGTCGGGTAATTTGTAGCCTGGATGCCAAGTCCGACTCACACACCACGAGAGAACACCCGAACCGTCGTAATTCTTGCCTCGCGTGGCCCCCATAAAGTAGATTGTGTCCGTCCTTGATGGTGGTGTCTGGGCCAGCACTATTTCGGGACGATTGGAAAGCGGAAGTGACAGCCCGCAACACGCTGCGGCAATCAGGAGCACCAATCTTCTCATGGTCGCACCCCCATGATTTTGGCCGCTAGTGCTACGGTTTCTTCCACGCTCTTGCCGGTGAAGTCAATCCAGACCATGATTCCGGGTTTAGTATTGCTGGGAAATCGCTGAATGACGACGAGACGGAGGCTCTCGGGATCGTCAGGCGTTGGCAACTGCGCTAATACAGGGTGACCCGCCACTGTCAACAACCTGAAGCGGTCTAACGGAGCGATGTAATTCATTTTCACTTTCGCTGGCCCGACGAAGTAGCGTTTGCCCATGCTCGGTCCCCCATAGACCGAAATGCCGGGAATTAGACCGTTAGCGCATTCCTCAACATCAAGATCACCGAAAATAGGAGAGTAGAGCTCCGAGGCTTTATAGTTCCGGGCTGGCCTCTTAGGCTGTGGACAGGGTGGGTAAGCTGCCCCCTCGTTCGGGCTCCCCGTCACGAAGAAATCTCCCAATGGCCCCCTGTAGGCTGGCTTTGCCGGATCCGTAGCCGCAGCCGGATCAGACCCGCTCAATGGGCGAGGTTCCTGAGGCACGTTCGCGGGCGAGGTCGTGACGGGAGAACGAGCCCGAAAGGGTACGCCAGGGCGGACTATTGCGAAAACCATTATCGCTGCGGCAATGGCGAGGAGCACGGCCAGCAGGGAGAGGATCTTAGATTTGATCTCGGTCCACCTCGCTGGCAGCAGGATTGCCTGCCTAACAACTACCCGAGGGCCCTACACCGACGCTTGCTTCCGGTAGCAGGAGGGAAATTCCTGCTTTACTTATTCTTCCCAGGGCTAGACTCGAATGAGTAATGCGAGACTTATTAATGACGGTTTTGGTTATTGGACCATCTACTACATCCTC
>VBAI01000304.1 GCA_005882295.1 Candidatus Segetimicrobium genomatis
AGGGGAGACCTTTACATCTCAACGGCCGGCCACGCCCTGGCGTTCATCGTCACATTGGATCACCCCGAGCATGTCGGCGTGGTCCTGGAACTCGCCCACGCCGCGATGGCCGGCCTCAACCCTGCTCACGAGGTCGCCCACGTCCTGTACGCCGGCAAGTTGGATGGCATCCACCTCAACGCCCAGCGCCCGCTTCGCTTTGACCAGGACCTGCGGTTTGGCGGTGCCAATCTCAAGGATGCATTTTTTGTCGTGAAGTTGCTGGAAGACGAACGGTGGCCCGGACCGCGGACGTTCGACGCGCATCCGTACCGGACCACCGATGAGAAGGGCATCTGGGGATTTGTCGAGGGGTGCATCCGGGCGTACGAGATCCTGGCCGACAAGGTACAACAGTTCAACCAGGATGCGGAAGTGCGGCAGCTCCTCGCAGAGATCAAGCGGTGGGATGCGCCGTCGGAGTCCGACGAACGCCGTGGGACCAGTCCCGGCCCGATCTTCGCCTATGAACGGCTGGACCATTTGGTCTTTGAGATACTCACAGGAACGCGCCGTGCTTAGGATACCCATGTTAGAAAGTTATGGTCTTGGGTCACAGGGTTGCGAGTACTGCCGCATCACCTTCCATGATCCGCCGACCGAACCTACCTCCCACCTGATCGCCAGCGAAAGTTCACCCGACGGGCCATCGATAACCCGACTCGCATATGCCCAGCGGATTGCGAAGATTACTGGAACACGGCCCACGGGCGAGGGGCCCGCGATCTTTGGTGGAATGATGAGTGATGCCGAGCTCGCTTGCAGGTTTTCGAAAGTAGTGTCCGAATCGTCACCGAAAACTACATGCCCCACCAGCCGCTCAAAGCTGTTACACACAGTCATCCAAAGGTCCCGATGGTAAATGCTCTTAAGTGCCGCGGAATCGCGGCTGTTCAAGGCCTCAACAAGCTTCTCGACCAATAGTTTCGCGTCCGCATCGGAAGGACCGGCGGCGCCTGACGGCAATGCGAGCCCCGCAAGAACGAACAGCATTGCTGCCGCGATGATTTTTATCGAGTTTCCCCCTGCGGCTTCGTCATGGTACCTGGTACCATTTTCAACCCACCCGGATCACCCTTAAATGACTCAAATGAGCTAGGCAGTAGACCAAGAAGACCAGGCAGACCAAAGTAGACCAAGCAGACGCATTTAGGCCTTGAGTGATCCTGCGAGCAGCCCGCGCATGAAGTAGCGGCCCCAACAGCCCAGCACATTGTTACCCGAAGATGGAGAAAACTCAGAGAACGAGGATCTCCGTGACTTCGCGAGTCACTGGATTGATACGCACGATCACAGAAGATCCGGGTTGAACGGCTTCTCGTTCCCCTAATCGGCCTGAAATCAGCACACGGACTGTAGGTAAGAGCTGGAAGGAACGGCCATCTTCCAGGGCGATGGCAGTTGGCCACAGTTCTCGGACAATCCCCCGCTCCTCACGGACATAGACCGTGACGCCGTCCGCGATTTTCCCGTCGACCGAAAATTCGACAGAAATATCCACGAGATCACCGGGGAATATGGACCGCGGATCTATGGTTTCACCCTTGTGACTGTTCAAGTCGACGCGCCAATACGATGTCCTTGGAGAGATCCGATAGACTTGAGTAGCACTCCGCGCTCGAGTTACAACTCGAGGGTTGGCACCATCTAAGCGTATTTCAACCACGATTCCACTCTCATGCGCTCCCTTGGGGAAACGCTCTGGGGATTGAGCAAGTGTTTGCGAAGCCTGTTGGTTGCCGTCGAGGAGTGGCGCTGCAATGCCGGGCTCTCTCCCAGAGAGGGCATTCCCGATGAAAAAGACGAGTATCGCCAAAAAATACACCTGAGGCGTCTGGGCGACTCTCGCCCTGGTTGACTAACCTTTGTATCTTCCTTGGCTCGCACTGGGTTCGCGAAGTTTCGACTTAGATTGTTTCCATCTGTCGCTGCTCACACCCGAATTTTAGCAAGCTTCTCATGTTACGGTACCTGGTACCATTTTCAGCCCACCCGGATCACCCTCAAATGACTCAAATGGGCTACGCAGGTAGACCAAGAAGACCAAGCAGACCAAGTAGACCAAGCAGACGCATT
>VBAI01000249.1 GCA_005882295.1 Candidatus Segetimicrobium genomatis
GAAAACCTAACTTCCCGACTTCGTCCAGGTCCCGCACGGATCCGTCGGTTACCACTCCCACGCACCCGAGCGCTTTGTGGATATTGGCCTGGACCTCCCCCCAGAATGCCCCCTGACCCTGCGGCTGGTCCAGGTCGTGCATCACGACGATGCGCGGCGCTGGAATGGTTTGGATGTAGTCCCACCAGGCGAAGGTGCTGGCCCGTTTGCCCTCGGGGGCGGGGTGTTCCGCCCGGATGAGAGCCGTCACCGCATGCCCCACGACCGCGCCCAGGTCGGGAAACAGCGCCCGGACGTCTCCGGACAGGTTGCCGGCCTCGCGCGGCCTGACCTTGAAGGTTTCAATGGCATTCGCGACGGTGGGGCTGGACAGCGCCCGCAGAGCGGCGATTTGGTTTGATGAAAGTGACACCGGGTTGCCTCCTAGAAGATCGATTCCTGAGCGCTACATTATCGCTTTCGACGATCCAACACGTGTAGCAGCCTCTGGATCCCTGGTTTTAGACTTGGTACATCGCGGTGCGCGGCGTCCCAGACAACGTCCTTGTCGATCTCGAAGTACCCGTGGACGAGCACGTTACGCATACCGATGATCTTGGGCCACGGGATATCCGGTGCCATCGCTCGCACATCCTCGGGCACGGACCTCGCCGCCTCACCGATAATTTGAAGATGCCGCAGGAACCACGTCTGGAGCAGCTCATCTTTCTCGAAGGCGTCCTTGTCTCGATCCCGGTATCGTTCTATGGCCGCTATGGCTTCCACCATATCGCGAAGGCGCTCACGCGGATCCCTCATACGGGGACTGCCTCACCAAGAACACGCTTCCGGATTCGCGCTTTCAGGCCGCGTACCGTCGCAACGTCCACACGGGAGCCTAGCAGGGACTCCAGTTCATACTGCAGTCCTCCCAGGTCCAGCAGCGATCTGCCGGGGGCCATCTCTACAAGGAAGTCGATGTCACTCTGCTCGTCCGCTTCTTTTCTGGCAAAGGAACCGAATACTCGCACGTTCCGCGCGCCATACTTTGCGGCAATGCGCAGTATCTCTTCGCGCTTCGCGCGGAGCCTTTCCTCGACCGTCCTACCGGAGCCCCCTTCACGCATCTTACTGGGATCCGGCTTCCCTACCAGGAACATCTTTCTGGACTGCATCAGTTGGGCAGTCTTATAAATGATCCCCTTCAGGTCCTCAAACAATGGATGTTTATCGTTGGCCCGGTAGAACTTCTGCCGGCCGCGGCGGTGCGTCAAAACCAGACCAAGTCGCTCCAGGCGGCCTAATTCATGTTGTACGGCGCGCAAGGATTGCCCGCTACGGCGATGGAGTTCGCGGAGATAGTACTCCTGCGATGGATAAGTAAGGAGAATGGAGAGCAACCTGGCTCTCGTGCTGGACGTCAGCAGTTCATCCAGGATCGAATTCGGTTTGCTTCTACCCATATTAGGAAGTACCATAGGAAAGACATTGTATCATAGAATACGTCAATAGTATCATAAGATGATACATAGTGCAGAAGAATGAAGTCTGGCCAGGATACGGGAGGACAGTGATGGCTAGGAAGATCCAGGTCATGCTGGACGATGAGACCTACCGGCTGCTGCAAGAACTGGCGCGCCGGTGGGCCAGGAACAAGAATTTCGTCGTCCGCGAGGCGCTCCGACGGTTCGCCGATAGGAAAAGGGTGGAGGGCGCTCTGACCGAGATCCTGGGCAAGCGTCACGCTCTCAAGGCGATGGAGGTAGGAATCGCAGCGCTCACCGCTGGCCGACTTGTGCCACACGAGAGGGTCATCAAGGGAATCCGCCGTCGCGCCTCACGCTCACCTCGCATGTAGGTTTCGATCTCCTCTTCTGTCTCGCGTCAGCAGGCTGTCCTTGCGCTGATTTTCAAGGAAGGCTCGCTGTGGGGAGGAGATTGCTTCGGGCCTGCAGCCCTCGCAATGACAAACCGTCCGTTATCGCGAGCCCTTCGACTTCGCTTAGGGCAGGCGTAGCGAAGCGATCTCCTCTCAGGTGGAGATTGCCACGGGGCTGCGCCCCTCGCAATGACA
>VBAI01000250.1:0-400 GCA_005882295.1 Candidatus Segetimicrobium genomatis
CAGTCATCTTTCTGCTCCTCATCTATTCACTGGGGAGAAGCGCGCTCTCGCACTTCACTGATCCCAATCTCCCCCTGGTGCTGGGAACTCTCGGCTCTGCTGTGGCGTTTCTGGTTGCCGTCCTTTACAGTTTCGAGTTTTATATCACGGCGAACGGCCTGCTGTTCTGGACGATTGCCGCGCTAGGTATTCGTCTTATTACGGTTCCTTATTCCCCTCGCCCCCTTTAAGGGGGAGAGGGGAAGGGTGAGGGGGTTAGTCTCCGTCACTAGACCGTGAATACTTTGGAGACTGTGAAGACCATGAAAATCGGCGTCCTTGGGTTGGGCCATGTTGGTCTGCCCACGGCGCTGGGATTTGCCGAGCTGGGGTGGGATGTCGTCGGGGCCGACGATGATCG
>VBAI01000250.1:581-3096 GCA_005882295.1 Candidatus Segetimicrobium genomatis
GACGGTTCGGCAGACCTCTCCCAGGTCGAAGCCGTGGCGCGGACGATCGCGCGCGGGCTCAACGGATACAAACTCATCGTAGAGAAGAGCACCAGTCCGGTCCGCACCGCCGAGCAGATCAGGCGGACAATTCGTCGTTACTGTAATGGAGATCATGAGTTCGAGGTTGCAGTGAATCCGGAATTCCTCCGGGAAGGGAACGCCTGCGCCGACTTCTTCAAACCGGATCGCATAGTGCTCGGCGTCGAAAGTGAGCGATCGCGCGAGTTGCTGCTCGAGGTGTTCCGGCCCCTCCTGAACGGGTTCTCGAACGACAAGCTCATCCTTACCGACCTGAATACCGCGGAGATCATCAAGCACGCCTCTAACGCCTTCCTGGCCACCAAGATCTCTTTCATCAACTTGATGGCGGACTTTTGTGAGGCCTCCGGGGCCGACGTCGGCCTCGTTGCGAAGGGGATGGGGTTGGATCCCCGCATCGGCGATGGGTTTCTGCAGGCCGGCGTCGGTTTCGGCGGCTACTGTCTGCCCAAGGACCTGCGCGCTCTGATCAGCATGGGCGAGGAGCGGATGCTCGATGTTACCCTTTTAAGAGCCGTTGAGGAGATCAACCGCCGCCGCATCGACCGCGTCGTTGAGAAGCTACTTGGAGCGTTGTGGGTGCTGCAAGACAAGACGATCGGCATCCTCGGGCTTGCCTTTAAGCCCGGAACAGATGACGTCCGCGGAGCGCCGAGTCTGAAGGTCATCGAGCGACTGTTGGGCGAGGGGGCGCGGCTTCAGTTGCACGACCCGCAGGCCCTCGACAACGTAAGGGAGTTGTTCCCTCAAGACGACGGCCGCCTCGCCTACTGCGAGTCCGCCTACGAGGCCGCCCGCGGAGCCCAGGCTCTCGTCCTCCTCGCCGAATGGGAGGAGTACCGCACCCTCGACATTGCACGGCTAGGCAAACTGATGGAAACCCCGGTCATGGTAGACGGCCGAAACCTGTACGATCCAATGGCCCTTCGGCGAGCAGGATTCGACTACATCTCAGTCGGGCGCCCATGAGGTGCGGATCGTCGATGTCGCGCGAGAAGTGATTTCGCTGAACGGCAGTAGAAGCCGTCATAGGCGCAGAGGGCTAGGATGACCTCTGGCACCCCTGCCTGGGCGGTTGTCCTAACCGCACTCACAGCGTTGATAGCCGCTGTAGGGCAACTCTTCTTCAAGAGAGGCGCGGCGACCATCTCCTCCAACCTGTCTACGTGGCTGCTGAATCCGCAACTGCTGATCGGCCTCGCGGTGCACGCCGTGGGTTTCGTGTTTATTGTAGTCGCGCTGAGGCATGGCAGGCTCTCTGTTCTCTTCCCCGTGCTCGCGACCAGCTACATATGGGGCGTCCTACTCGCTGCGAGATACCTGGGTGAACCGATCACGCTGGGAAAGTGGGCCGGTGTAGGGCTTATCTTGAGTGGAGTTGCACTCATCGTCCGGTAAGCGGCCACAACGAAAATGAAGATCTCTGTCGTCATTCCCGTCTTCAACGAACGACCCACCATTGAGGAACTCCTCTGGCGAGTTCAGGCGGAGGACCTGGAGATGGAAATTGTCGTCGTGGACGACGGGTCCACTGACGGGACTCGCGAGTTCCTTGAGGAGGTTAGTCAGAGCGCCAGGAGCACTGCTCAGAGTATCCTGCTCCCGCACCTTGAGAAATCCATTCGCACGGACAACGTCAGAGTACTTTTCCAGGAGCGCAACCTCGGCAAGGGCGCGGCGCTCCGCCGTGGTTTTGTGGAAGCGCACGGAGACATCGTTGTCATCCAGGACGCAGACCTTGAGTACGATCCACACGACTACCGCAGCCTGATCGCGCCGATCGAGCGGGGCGTTGCCGACGTCGTCTATGGCTCGCGCTTCTTGGGCGGCCCGCACCGAGTGTTGTTCTTCTGGCACTATGTCGGGAACAAGGGTCTGACGTTACTCTCCAATATGGTCACCAACATCAACTTGACCGACGTCTGGACTTGCTACAAGGTATTTAAGCGCGATGCGCTTCAACGGTTGCGCCTGCGGGAGCAGAGGTTTGGCATCGAGCAGGAGATCACGGTTAAGGTTGCTCGGCTAGGTCTGCGGGTTTACGAGGTCCCGATTTCTTACTACGGCCGTACGTACGCTGAAGGCAAGAAGATCACCTTGCGAGACGGACTTAGGGGCATCTGGTGCATCATCAGGTACGGCTTCCTGACACGCGGGGTCGCGCCTGCAGGGGATGCGATATCCATTGAGGAACGTGCTGCGCAGCTTGTCGAGCGCTGAACGGCTCTTGGTCGTCGTGTTTCTGGCGACCCTGCCGTTGGTAAACCCGTTGGTGCGCGGAGACGGTGTAGGCTACTACGCGTATGTCCGTTCACTACTGATCGACGGTGACCTACGGTTCGAAAACGAGTGGCTGGCAGCAAACGCGAGTTTCGTGCGAGGCGTGACCGATGCATCGGGGCGCATCCGGCCTGACCAGTACACTCCGACCGGG
>VBAI01000251.1 GCA_005882295.1 Candidatus Segetimicrobium genomatis
TCCGTCCGTGGCGCCGGTCTACGAACCGGTATGGGATCTCCGCGACCCGCGCCTGCGGATGCCGGGCCAGAATTTCCACCAGCAACTTGTATCCCAGCCCGCGATAGCCGCGTTCGGTGAGTAGCTCCCGCCGGACGGCAAAAAATCCTGACAGCGGATCCCGGACCCGCAGCCCGAGGCCGACCCGTGCCGCCGTCGTCGCCACCCGGCTCACCAGCCTGCGCGCCCATGGCCACTGGTCCACCCCACCGCGGGGGACATATCGGGAGGCAATCGCGACGTCGGCGCCTCCCTGGATCGCCTCGAACAATGCGGGGAGCAGCTCCGGAGGATGTGAGAGGTCTGAATCCATGACAGTCACCACCCCGCTCTGCGCGGCGCCGGCGCCGGCCAGCACCGCCGAGGCCAAGCCTGCCTTGCCGGGCCGGTGGATCACCACCATCCTTAGCGGGGCCGACTTCGCCATCTCCTCCGCCAGTGTGCCGGTCCCGTCGGGAGAGGCGTCGTCGACGATGATCAGTTCGAGGGCCAGCGCTTGGGAAGCCTCAGCCAGCCCGGACACAAGTTGCGGGAGCGAGTCGCGTTCATTATATGTGGGCACGACAACGGACAGGACGGGCGCCGGGCGGGGTTCCCCCGCTCCGCCCCGAGCCCGCGGAGCGGGCGTTGGGGTTCCCGCGCCCCGCCCCGAGTCTGCGTGGGGGTTCCCGCGTTCCCGGTTCTTCATCACCGGTCTGCCCTGCGGACCAGTGCCACTCCCGCCGCCGCCAGTACCACGTCGGGGAGCCAGGCCGCGGGAATCGGATGCAGCCGGCCGTTATCCCCCAGCGTGATCGTCACCGAGCTGATGATGTAATAGCCGATGAGCACCAGAATGGTGAGTCCCAATCCAATCGACGTGCCTGAGCGGTGGGGCCGCAACCCGACGGGCACCGCCAGCAGTGCAAACAACGCCGCCGACATGGGGACGGCCAGCTTGAAGTGCACCTGGACAATGTAGCGAGCGGCGCTGGTGCCGCTGCGCTGCAGGACAGTGATGTATTGCCGGAGTTCTCGAATGCTCATCTCCGACGGATCCCGCTGGGGGAGCGCGATCTGCTCGGGGGTCCGCTGCAGTCCAACCCGCAGCCTGGAAAACTGCGTTACGACGGTGGTCTCGCCGGAGAAGACGTACATTATTCCGTCGTGAAACTCCCACGCGCCGCCGACGTACTGCGCCACCGGGGCCTCGATCACGCGGTTCAGCGCGCCCCCCTCAAATTGATTGACGACCACGCCTTCCATTCGCTGCAGGTCGCGGCGAAAACTGCGGACAAAATAGACTGATTCAACCCCCTCCTGCACCTCGCGGAACAACACGTCTCGCTGTTCGGAGGCGGCACGGGCCTGGAGCCCTGTGATCAACACCTGCTGGTAGCGGTCTTCGGCGTAGGGCACCACGTCTTCATTCACCGCCAGGGTCATGGCGCTCACCAGGATCCCTGCGGCAGTGACGGACGCCGCGATGCGGGCCAGGCTGATACCGCTGGTCCGCATCGCCGTGATCTCCTGGCCGTCGCTGAGACGCCCAATCGCCAGCAGCGACGCGAGGAGCATCGCCATGGGGAAGCTGAAGGCGAGAAAATACGGCAGACGGTAGATCAAGAGCTGGAGGGCGACGGAGAGGGCCGCGCCCTGTTGAAGAACAAGCCGGGCCACCAAGAACAGGTGGTTCACCAGGAGGAGCAACGTAAAGATCCCCACCCCGAACGTGAACAATTCGCCCAGTTGACGCCACACGTAGCGGTCGAGCAGACGAATGCTCATCGGTCAAAGTTCAAAGTGCTCACCCAGGAAGACGCGCCGCACTTCAGGATCGGCGAGGATGTCGCCGGGCTTGCCCTCCAGCAGGATGCGGCCCTCATGAATGACGGTGGCCCTGTCGGTGATGGCCAGCGTGTCCCGCACGTTGTGGTCGGTGATGACAATCCCCAGGCCCCGTTG
>VBAI01000252.1 GCA_005882295.1 Candidatus Segetimicrobium genomatis
TTGTGGGGAGACACTCCTGGGTCGTGGCGGTCGCGCTGAGCCTGATAATTTCCTTCGGGAGTTTCTATGGGTTCGAGCGCGTGCTGGCGATCTTGCTGCCGCGAGGCATTTACACCATCATCCCGTTCTTCGGATGAGCACTGGCTGACCAGGGAGCGCTGCGATGACCGGAACGCTGCACGATCTGCTCTTTGGACTCGGCGTCGCCACGCAGCCGGTCAACCTCATCGCGGGTGTGGCGGGTGTGATCGTCGGCACCATCATCGGCGTGATCCCGGCCCTGGGGCCGACCCAGGGCGCCGCACTCCTCCTGCCCGTCGTCTTCAGGCTGCCGCCGCACACTGGTCTGATCTTTCTCTCGGCCCTGTACATGGGTGCGATCTTCGGAGGATCGGTGACCTCGATTCTCTTCAACATCCCCGGGACACCGATGTCGGTGGCTAGCGCCTTTGATGGGTATCCCATGGCGTTGAAAGGTCAGGGGTCTCGGGCTCTGGCGGGCTCCGCGCTCTCGGCGTTCATTGCGGGGACGGTGTGCATCATCTTATTCACGTTGTTCGCCCGGCCCCTGGCGGATTATGCGTTGACCTGGGGTCCGCCAGAATACTTTTCGGTGCTGCTCCTTGCCTACGCCGCGCTGGTGGGGTTGGGTGGGGCGAACATCTTCAAGAGCGTGATCTCAGTCCTGTTTGGCCTGATCATTGCGGAGATTGGGACGGATACGATCACCGGAACGCTCCGCCTGATGTTTGGTACCTTCGCGCTCCTGGCCGGGATCAAGTTCCTGGTCGTCGTGGTTGGCGCGTTTGGGATCGGTGAACTGCTGCGGGCTGCCGAAGAGAATATCATGACCAAGGGAGCGGTGGCGGCGCGGATCAGCTGGGCGAATGTCTTTGATGCCTTGAAGGAGATGCGGGCGTACTGGAAGACGTTTCTCCGATCCACGATCAGCGGGTTCTGGATCGGCGTGCTTCCGGGCACCGGAGCGACGCCGGCGTCCTTCGTCGGGTACGGGCTGGCCAAGCGCTTTTCTAAACATCCGGAGAAATTTGGCACGGGGATTCTCGAAGGCGTCGTGGCTCCCGAGTCCGCGGCTTCCGCCGCCGAGGTGGGCGCGCTCCTGCCGATGGTCACGGTCGGCGTCCCCGGGTCGCCCACGGCGGCCGTGATCCTGGGCGCTC
Source organism: Candidatus Segetimicrobium genomatis (assembly GCA_005882295.1). Classification (GTDB taxonomy): domain Bacteria; phylum Sysuimicrobiota; class Sysuimicrobiia; order Sysuimicrobiales; family Kaftiobacteriaceae; genus Telluricultor. The sequence continues at coordinate 1,182 of VBAI01000252.1, forward strand.
TCCTGATCTGGGGGTTGCAGCCCGGCCCCCTGCTGATGCGGGACCATCCCGAGGTCGTGTGGGGATTCATCGCCAGCATGTACATCGCCATCATCATCTCCGTCACGCTCAACCTCTTTGCGATTCCGATCTGGACTCAGATCCTGCGGATTCCCTTCACCGTGCAGGTGCCCCTGATCTCGCTCCTATGCTTCATCGGTGGCTACACGGAAAACAACACGCTATTCACGATGTGGATGGTCATGGTGTTCGGGCTCATCGGCTTTCTCTTCAAGAAGCTCGACTATCCGCTGGCCCCGATGGTCGTGGCCATCGTCCTGGGCGATGATACCGAGGCCGCACTTCGCCGCAGCCTCATCATGTCCCATGGAAGCCTCGGGATCTTTACCACCCGGCCGGTATCCGTGGCGCTGCTGCTGCTGGCGGCGGCCCTCTTCTTGCTCCCCGTGGTGACCGGCGGGATCGGCAAGAGACGCCCGCCTCCAGGGCGCCCCGCTGAGGCCATTCCGTGATTCTGCCGGCGTCTTATTCGAGCCAGCGCCGCCGCGGGTGCACCTGTACCTAATCTGTCATCGCGACCCGGCTGACCACGATGCCGGCTGAGGGGTGGCGCGTCGGCGCCGCCGCGCTCCCGCTCGCCATTCTCCTGGTCGGATTGTTGGGTCTCCACTGGCGCGGCACGCAGGCCGGGATCATTGCGCTGGCCGTCTCGGCCGCCGTGGCCACGATCGCCTTCGCCGCCTCGCCCGCAGTCCTGGGGATTGCCCTGTGGCGGGCCATCGCCCTCAGCCTGCATGTGCTATACATCATCTGGGCCGCGCTGCTGTTGTACGAGATCGCGGACAAGATCGGCGCCATCCGCAGCATCGGGACCGCGGTCGCCCATCTCACCGAAGATCACGTCCTGCAGTTGCT
>VBAI01000103.1 GCA_005882295.1 Candidatus Segetimicrobium genomatis
TCTCTCATCACTGCGACCTGCCGGTCTCCCAGGACGGCACGAAGATCGCGCAACGCGCGCACGACGCGGTGCGGCGCCTCAAACATGACCAGCGTCCAGGGAATCCGTGCGATGTCTAATAGCGCACGGCGGCGCTCACCCGCCTTGCGCGGGAGAAATCCCAGAAACACAAACCGGTCGGTGGGCAGCCCCGCGACCGACAGCGCCGCCGTGATGGCGCTGGCCCCGGGAACCGGCACGACGGGAACACCGGCGGCAACCGCCTGCCGGACGAGCGTGAATCCCGGATCGGACAGCACGGGAGTGCCGGCATCCGACACCAGCGCCACCGAGGCGCCCTCCTGCAGCCGCCGCAGGAGCTCCTGCGCGCGTGTCTGCTCGTTGTGTTCGTGATAGCTCACCTGCGGTGTGGTGATTCCGTAGCGCTGCAGCAGCAGGCGCGTATGCCGGGTGTCCTCGGAGGCGATGACGTGAACCTCGCGCAGAATCCGTAAGGCCCGCGCGGACACATCTTCCAGGTTGCCAATCGGCGTGGCGACGACATAGAGCGTACCCGTCGCCATGTTAATAGTCTGCAGTCAAAGGTCCTGTCCGCGTGGCATGTGCCGTTGAAGGCGACGTTTGGACTGCCGGCTGCTGACTGCTGGCTGCTGACTGGTTCTTCTGCCAAGCAATCCCCGCAGGAGCAGAATCGCCGCAGCCTTGTCCAGTGGTTCATTCATGTTGCCGCACTTGGGAGACTGGATACACGAGGGACAGCCGGCCTCGCATGGACACGCCTCGATGGTGTGCAGGGTCGCCGCCATCAGGTCGTCCAGCAGTTCGTAGCCTTTTTCCGCGATGCCCACGCCGCCGGGATGGCTCTCATAGATGAAGATGGCCGGAGCGCCCAGTTTAGGGTAGATGAGATACGAGACGCCGCCGAGGTCCCAGCGATCGCACATCGCAAACAGGGGAAGCACACCGATGGCCGCATGCTCCACGGCGTGGATGCCGCCGGCGAGATCCAATCTCTGGCGGCGGACCTCCGCCTCGAGGTCTTCGGGAATCACAAACCACAGCGCGGCCGTCTGCAGGCGCTGCTCGGGCAGATCCAGGGGCTCCTCGCCCAGGACCTCCTCGCTGAAGAGGCGCTTGCGCGCGAACGCGATCACCTGCGTGGTCACCTCGACGTCGCCGAAGGAGGCGGTGGTAGGCCCCCAGGATCGCTGTTTCAGGGGCTCCAGGATATCGAGGTCGGTGGTGGAGCGCGGCTGGGTGTAATAGTCGGCGTCGCCGGGTGTGACCGCGGCGATCCGGCGGGTGAGATCCAGCTGCCGGACGACGTAGGTCTCACCTTGATGCAGGTACACGGCACCGGGATGCACCTGCTCAAACGCCCGGACCGCATCCACCGTCCCAACCAGCCGACGGCGCGATTCATCGACAATGCGAAAGAGATCCCCGGATGCCGCCCGCACTTCGACGTCCTGCGCCGGATACCCCGGCTTCGTCCAGTACCACCGATCTCGCCGCCGGCCCAACTCGCCGCGCTCTTCGAGGATCTGCGCAATCTCCAGCGCCCGCGACCCGAACAGTTCCACATCACGCTCCCACAGCGGGAGCTCGGCGGCCGCACAGCGGAGGTGGGCGGCGAGAATATATGGGTTCTCCGGATCGATCACCGCATGCTCGCTGGGCCGGGCCAGCAGGTACTCTGGATTGCGCATCAGGTACTGGTCGAGGGCATCCTCCAGCGCGATCAGCACCACCAGGGCATCCTCGGTGCCTCGCCCGGCACGGCCGGCTCGCTGCCAGGTGCTGGCGATCGTACCCGGGTAGCCCACCAACAGCGCGGCATCCAGGGATCCCACATCGATGCCCAGCTCCAGGGCACTCGTCGAGGCAACGCCGAGCAACTCTCCATTGAAGAGCCGCCGTTCGATGGCACGGCGCTCCTCCGGCAAGTACCCGGCACGGTAGGCGCTGATACGGTCGGCCAGCTCTGGGGTATGCGCCTCCAGCTCCATCCGCGCATAGCGATAGATGAGCTCGGTGATCTTGCGCGCCTGCGTGAAGGCGATGGTCCGCACCCCGGCACGGACCAGTTCGACAAAGAGCGCCGTCGCTTCGGAGTACGGGCTGCGCCGGTGAGCCCGCGCCAGATCGATCAGCGGAGGGTTCCAGAACACAAACCATCGCGGCCCGCCGGGTGAACCGTCGGCATCGATCACCGTCACCGGGAGACCCATCAATGCCGAGGCAAACTCCGCGGGGTTGGCGATCGTGGCAGAGGTGCAGATGAACACCGGATCGGACCCATGCAGGCGGCAGACCCGCCGCAGCCTTCTCAGGATGTTGGCCACATTGCTTCCGAACACTCCGCGGTAGGTGTGCACATCGTCGATCACCACGTAGCGCAGGTGACGGAAGAAGTTCGCCCAGCGATAGTGCTGCGGGAGGATCCCCAGGTGCAACATGTCAGGATTGGTGAGGATGATCTGCGCCTTCTCGCGAACCGATCGGCGCTGCGCGGTGGGCGTATCGCCGTCGTATGTGCCCCACGTAAGGTCGGGCAGCCCAAACTCGGCGAGCCCATCGGCCTGATCCTGGGCCAGGGCTTTGGTCGGAAAGAGATACAGCGCACGCGCATCCTGATCGCCCGCCAGCGTTTCCAGCACGGGCAGGTTATAGCACAGCGTCTTTCCGCTCGCGGTGGGCGTGACGACGACCACGTGCGTGCCTCCGCGCGCCGCGGCCACCGCCTCGACCTGGTGCGAGTACAGGCGCGCGATGCCCTGCGCCCGAAGAGACTCCTGCAGCACCGGCGGCAGCGGCGGATTCAGCTCTGCGTAGCGCGCCGTCCGGGGGGGAACGAAACGTTCGTAGACGACCTGGCCATCGTACCCCGGCTGTCGCTTCAATTCCTCAAGAAACGCGCGGACGTCCATCCACGTGACCCTTCGACTACGGACGCAGGGTCACCTTGACACACGATGCGGCGGGTCAGTATCGTAGGGATGCCAGTGAGTGCGGAAGTGGCGGAACTGGCAGACGCGCAGGCCTCAGGAGCCTGTGGGGGCAACCCCGTGGGGGTTCAAATCCCTCCTTCCGCACCAGAAAAATTGTGCTGGGACCGCAGTGTGGTCTCGGCACAATTTTTCTGTGTGCCCTGGGGAATTGAACCCCCACGGGGGAGGGAGTGTGAGGGAGGGAATCCTTCCTCACGTAGTAGGGGGTGACATGGCAGCGTATTCTGCTGCCGTCCGAGGGGGCGAAGCCCCCTGAGGAGGAGCGAGCCGCGACTTTGGCCACCGCTGAGGGCCCCACGAGCTATAGGCTCGTGGGGGTCGCGGCGAGCGAACCCGTGGTCGGGTTCAAATCCCTCCTTCCGCACCATGCACCACGCGCGGAGTTTACCCTGAACCCGAGCGCAGCGAGTGGTTCGGGGCTTGGGCGCACGGCTGAGCCCGATAGCTTTGGACGCGTTTGAACGGTGTGCCCTTACCGCCAGGTCCCCGGATCCTTGATGCGCTGCTGCGCGATCGTCAGTGTGACCCGCCCTGCGCATACGGCACGGTTATATCCAGATTCCCATTTGTCCTTGAGGCGAGCCTGCGGCCACGGCTGCGGCCACAGGTTGCGCGGGTCGGTCGGGTGCCCACCCAACTCCAATGGGATTAGGTGGTCCTCTTCATAGTCGACGGATTTCCCTGGCAGGTGGCGTGCACGCAGTTGCTTGCGCTTCAGCAGGTCGGTGTAGCTCGCAGGCGGCCTGATGCTCCTGGTCCAGCCACGCCTGCAGATTGTCTGCGCAATGTTGGCCTGCGTCACCTGCGGGTTGACGGCTCCCGGTGGCGGGCTGTAATCCGGCTGAACAGCAGCCGGCGTACCGGCGGTGCTAGTCAGCATCACCAGCGACCATATGGCCAGCGTGAAGGCGCCGGTGCGGTGCAGGGGCGGGCGCTGTCTCAATAGTGGCGTCAGGATTTTCCCTTCCCTGGGAAGTGAATGCGAGAGTCCCGTAGATTTAGAGCCGGGGCGCAATGGCCGCTGCCGCATCCGCGGACGTCATCACCGCCACCACCTCAAAATCCACGAGATCGGCCCAGCGGTCCATCCATTGCTCAAGGAGCGCGCGCTTATTGCACTCCATCACCTGAAAGCACCGGCTGAAATCGGCGTCAACCCAACTCGAAACGTACCGCAGTCCCTCAGGCGTCAGCCGGCCCTTGTCACGGAAACGCCGGTACACGGGGACGGCGTCACCATTTCTGAAGTTTTCAATAACCATGTACAGCATCCGTACAATCACCCTTCTCCCACTGCGGAAAAGCGGTCAAACAGTAGCGCCACGTGCTTGAGGTGCTGGAAGAAATCGTCCAGCCGGATATTCTCGTTGGGCGCGTGGCCGTTGCTGTGCGCGTACCCGCAGCCCGTCCCCACTGTCGGAATCCCGAACTGCGCACTGAGCTCGTGCATCGGTCCGGTCGCCGCCATCAACGGCGACACCAGCGGGCCGCGTCCGTAAATCTCGGGGATCGTCTCCTGGACCACTCTTGCCAGCGCAGAGTCGACCGGCGTGCGTGCCGGGTGCTCAGCGCCCAGCTGCCGTATCTCCACATCGGCAAATCCGTGCTGCGCGAAGTGGCGCGTTACTTTCTCGAAGATGTCGTCGGGCCGCTGGTTGGGCACGAGACGGAAGTCGATCTTCGCCGCGGCGCGATGCGGAAGCACCGTCTTCGATCCCGGTCCCGTATACCCGGACTCGATCCCACAAATCGTGCACGTGGGCTGGTACAGGTTGCGCTTGACCAGCTGCAGCCCGGAGACGCCGAGCAGGAACTGATCGATGCCGAGATCGCGGCGCCGCAGATCGTCGTCCCGGGCCGCCGCCAGCCGGCGCAAGTGTTCTATCTCGTCGGGTGAGGGCTCTACGACGTCGTCATAGAACCCGTCGACGAGAATGTTCTCGGACCGGTCCTTCAATGTGGACAGCGCCCACACCAAGCGCCACGCCGCGTTGGGGACGATGGTGGCCTGGCTGCTGTGCAGGTCGCGGTTGGCGCCGGTCACCTCGAGATCGACGTAGAGGATGCCCTTCGCGCCCATGTAGATCCCCGGATTCTCCTGGATGTCTTTGCCGCCCGCCTCCCACAGACACCCATCGGCTTTGATGAGGTCTTGGTGCTGCCGGACAAACTGGTACAGGTGCTCGGAGGAGGTCTCCTCTTCGCCCTCCACCACGAACTTCACAGTCAGCGGCAGCGCCCCGCGGGTCTGCAGCCACGCCTCGACGGCGGACAGCCGCGCGACCAGGTTGCCCTTGTTGTCCGCCACACCGCGCGCGTAGAGTTTGCCGTCGCGGATCTCCGCCGCAAACGGGGGTGACTGCCACTCCCCCAGCGGCTCGGGCGGCTGCACGTCGTAGTGGTTGTAGATGAGCAGGGTGCGCGGTCCGACGCCGACCACGCCATACACCACGGGGGCGCCGTCGGTCGCGTAGAGTTCGGTTTTGACCCCGACTTGCTCCATCAGCTGCGCGACCATCCGCGCCGTTTCCTGGATGCCGATGTTCTGGGCGGCGATGCTGGGCTGGCGGCACAACCACTGCAGGCGTTCGATGAACTGCTGGCGATGCTCGTCGATGTAGCCGAAGACGTCATTCATGGTACATCGATTACTCGTCCGCTGGCGGGGCCTCCTGCAATCCGCCCGCCTGGGCGACGTACCTCACGAACTCCGCCTCGGGCTGCGCCCCCACGAACTCGACGGTGTCGTTGATGACGATCTTGGGCACGGCATACACATTGTAGCGTTCGGCCAGGTCGGGAAACTCGCCGGCCTCGACGATATCGGCCCGCACCCTGGAGCTCTCGACGGCCAGGAACGCGGCCAGCCTGGCCGCGCGCGGACAGTGGGGTCAGGTGGGGGTGACAAACACTTGCAGGTGAATGTCGCGCTGCAGCTGCGCCAGCATCTCACGCGTTTGCGGGGCGATGGCGGTCGTTCCCTGCGATGCGGTAATGATCAGCTCCAGCAACGTGGCAAACTCATATCCGGCCGGCATGCCGTAGAACCGCACCCCAAAGTCGTGCGCCCCGATCACGGCGGTCCCGGGCGTGCGGGCAATCCCAAATGCTTTCGCCGCGTCGGGCTCGGCGATCGTGCTGTGCACGTTGAGCCGGATCTTGGGGGAGAGCGCCGCGACCTCTGCCAGGATCTGTCTGGCATACTCCGCGGTCTGGCCATCCTGACCGGGGAGGACGAGCCCCCCGGTGGCCGGGGCAAAGAATTCCAGGGTCACGTCATCGCGTAGGTCCTGGGCCAGGCGGGTGCGCACGAACGCCGCATCTTGTTCCTGCAAGAAAGGCATCTTGGACGATCATCCTCCCGGCACGTGTTACGATTACTATAACAGCGGAGTGACCCTGCACATTCCCTCACGCCGCCACGGAGGCTGTGGCCCAAGGAGGAAACGGGTGAGCGAGCCATTTGCCCTCGACTTCGCAGTGCTGGAACATCTGCGCGGATATCCCGAGGAGCTGCACCGCTACGCCAACTTGATGAAGCAGACACATCCGCGCGGCATGTCGGCGGTGGAGTTTCTGCTGGGGCGCGCCGGCGCGCAGGATGGCTTCTTGGAAACCATCTGCCGGATGATCAAAGGCGGCGAGGCGGCCGTCACGGCGGTCGAGGCGGCCGATCTCGCCGGTGTCCCCCCGCGAGCATTCCTGGAGGACATCGCTGCGCATCCCGATTTCCCGGCCCCGGTCTTCCGCCGTGAGCATCGAGCCGTCTGGCGCAAACAGGATATCGAGCAGTACCTCCAGGCCCATGGGTAAGCTCCAGCTCTGGCTGATCTGCAAGTCTTGTGGCCGGGAGTTCGATACGCACGCGCGACTGGATCGTAGGAGTTTCGAACGCGGGACCCTGGCGGCGAACTACCATCGCTGCCCGCACTGTGGACAGCGGCTCACCTATCGGAAAGCGGACTACCTCACCCGCGAAGAGCAGCCACGCACGATTACACCAGCAAAGTAACCGCACGACCCGAGATTGCTTCGGCCCGTTCCGGGCCTCGCGACGGTCAAGGGCGAAGGAGGAATCCGCGCGTGAGCCGAACCCCCGGGGTGAGGGGACCGCGGCGCGGGAGACGATGCGCCCGCAGAAGGTCCCCACCCGATACACGGTAAGGCTGCGCCCTCCCATGGAATTCCCTCTGACGGCTCCCTGTCCCCAGTGCGGTTCGGAGATGGAACCCCGCAGTAAGGCGCAACGCGGTCGGGCAGTCTACGTGTGCCCGGAGTGCGGCTACGAGATGGAGGCCGAGGAGGAACCCGCCGACGAGGAACCCACCGACGAGGAACCCACCAAGCCGGTGGACGAGGACGACGTCTAGCCCGCGAACCCGGGACCGGCGTAGACCACTTCTCCACCGATCACCGTCGCCTCGACGCGTGTGTCCAGCAGAATCTCGGGCGGCGCCTGCATGACGTCGTGATCCAGGACGGCAAAGTCCGCCACCTTTCCGGCGGTCAGTGTCCCGCGACTGCCCTCCTGGCCTGACGCGTACGCGGCCCCCACGGAGTAGGCCCGGAACGCCTCATCGAGCGTGAGCGCCTCCTGCGGGTACCAGGACGCGCTGTGCGGCTCGCCGGCGCGGCGCCGCGTCACAGCCGCATACACGCCCTGGAGGACGTCCGGGGTCTCCACCGGTGCGTCAGAGCCAAACGCCAGCACCGCGCCGTGGTCGAGCAGGGAGCGCCACGCGTACGCGTACCGGCTGCGGCCTCCCCAGTAGCGCTCAGCGATATCGCGATCACTGGTGGCGTGAATCGGTTGCATGGATGCGACGACCCGCAGGCGAGCGAGTCGCGGCAGGTCGTCAGGATGGAGCAGCTGCACATGCTCGATGCGATGCCGGGCACCCAGATGTCCTGACGCCTCGGCCTGCGCGTCGTAGGCGTCGAGGACCCATCGGTTCGCGCGGTCGCCGATGGCATGGATGGCGCACCAGAATCCGCCGGCCACCGCGCGTTCCACGAGTTGGGTCAGCTCCTCCCGCGTATACACGGCGATTCCGGTATTCCCTGGCTGACCGTCAAACGGTTCCAGCATGCTGGCCGTTTGCGACCCCAGCGTGCCATCGGCGAAGATCTTCACCGGCCCGACCCGCAGCCACTCATTCCCAAATCCGGTGCGCAGACCCGCCCTGATCGCATGGTCCAATGCGTGGACCGGCAGGGTGATCCACACCCGCAGTTTCAGGGCACCGCGCGCGTGGAGCCGCTGGTACGCGGCAAATGATGGCGCGCCTTCGTAGGCTTCAGTCCCGACGAAACTGTGCACACCGACGATTCCCAGCCGGTGCATCGCCTCCGCCGCGGCGAGGATACCGCGCTCGAGCGTCTCCTCATCAACGGGAGGCATCGCGTTCCAGATGAGCTGTTTCGCTTCTTCCTTAATGAGGCCGCTGGGTTGCCCGCGGTAGTCGCGGGAGATCTCGCCGCCGGGGGGATTGGGCGTCGTCCAGTCGACGCGGGCCAGGCGTAACGCTGCGGAATTCACCCACACCAGGTGACCGTCCCGGCTGCTCAGGGCCACAGGGTGCTCCGGACTAATTGGATCGAGGTCGTCTTTGGAGGGAAAGCGCTGTTCGGGCCAGGCGTTCTTGTTCCACCCGCGGCCCCGCACCCACGTCGCCGATCGTGCCCGCCGGACGGCGGCAGCGACCAGCCCCACCGCCTCCAGTAGCGACCGGGCGCCCGTCAGGTCAACGCGCTCCAGGTTGATGCCGCAGGAGGGCAGGTGGATATGGCTGTCGACAAATCCTGGGACCACGGCCCGGCCACCCAGGTCAACAGATCTGAGTCTGGGGAAAGCGTCGCGCAGGTCCGCGGTCCGTCCGACGGCCGCGATGCGACCGTCCCGGACGGCCAGGGCCTCAGCCAGTGGAGATGATGGCTCGAGGGTGTAAATCCGACCGTTGATAAACAGCACGTCTTTCATAGTCTACCCAGTCTCCCCAATCTACCCTGTCTGCAATCCCGGGGGGCGCCTGCAGACATCTGGACAAGACTGGGAAGACTACCAAGCCGTCTGGTCGCCGACCCACTCGTACAGGTAGACGCGGACGCGTTTGTAGACGAAGTAGGTCACCAGCGACGTCAGCGTCCCTTTGAGCACGTTGAACGGCAGCAGCGCGGGCAACACGAGCGCCACCACCTGCCCCCGCGGCATCCCAAAGAAGATCGGCGTCAGCGTCACGTTGGCCAGGACCATGATGCCGGTCATGCCTGCGACACCGAGCACCAGGGCCTTGATCGCGCCGGCTCTGGTGTGGTCGACCAGATAATAGACGCCCGCCAGGCCCACCAGCGTCACCCCGGCCAGCAGATTCATGAAAATCCCAAATGGTCCGCCTACCGTGCCAGAGCGCAGCAACTGAATCAGCACCGCCTTGATCACCTCTACAGAAATTCCCGCGCTGGGCCCGAGGGCAAACGTGGCGATGAGCGCCGGCACATCGCTGGGATCATACTTCAGAAACGAGGGAA
>VBAI01000295.1 GCA_005882295.1 Candidatus Segetimicrobium genomatis
AGATTTCAGATAGGTGACCGCTCCAGGTGGAAGGCTGTGCAGGTAGGCAAACGTGTAGATAACCAGTTGTTTCTGGCCAGACAGCCTGTAGCCCATCTACGCCAATTAGACCTTTCGAACGCTCCAATTGCCGTGGGGTTTGGAACCATTTTTTGGGATTGAGGCCGGGACCGGAGTGCTCCCCACTAGAACGACCTGCGGAGGATAGGACTTCCTGGGCATAGGCGGTAAGTAGGGAAGGATGATAGTATGAGACCGAGATGCCGAATTCAAGGGGTGCAAAACTAGTGGCTGAGAAGCCCGCAGCGACGCCAAGTAACCTTAGCCAAACTGCAGACATTCGGCTGAGAGAGTTGATTCTGCACATCGCCCGTCAATCAGAGGGAGATGAGGCATTCGGTGCTGTGAAGTTGAACAAATTGCTATTCGCTGCTGATTTCACGGCTTACGTCAAGTTTGGGAAATCCATCACGGGGCAGGACTACTTCGCTTTGGAACATGGGCCAGCCCCTCGTCGTCTCAAGCCGGTACTTGAACAAATGAAGGATGAGGGGGAAGTGGCGATCAGAGTAGACGATTTTCACGGATTCCGTTTGCAACGGACTTTCGCGCTTCGGGAACCAGACCTAAGTAAATTTGGCCCTGATGAGATAGCTCTGGTAGACCACATAATCAGGGACTGCTGGAACCGCACCGGGACGGATTTGTCTAACGCATCGCATGAGTTCATAGGGTGGAAAGTTGCGCAGGAAGGGGAGATCATCCCATACAGTGTGGGCCTCGTGGACCGACGCGAACTCACTAAGAGCGAACAGGAGATTGCCAGGAAACTTGAAGAGTTCGTACGGGCGTAGCCCATCTGGTGCCGCAAAAGCGCGGGGTCGTCGAAGATCCGAAATTCACCGCAGAGTTCAAAGCCATCAGCATCAAGCACCCAAGGGCAGCCGAATTCCTTGAGGGCGTACGGTTTATTCTACAACGCGACCCATCCGCAGGATACAAGTGGGGCGATATTTGGTGTCTGTCTTCAGTGGGTTGGGCGAGTGGCTTGCCGCTGATGACTGTCTTCTATGTATTTGATGACGAGTCGGTACGCCTGCTGTCGGTGATAGAAACTGCTCTTATGTAGTCACCCTCTGAAATGCCCCTTCCTACCTGTCGGCTAACATCATCACTTTTCGCGACAATGCGCTTCATCCATGTGCCGCGCTTCATGCCCTGGGGCCCAACTCTACTGATGGTCATTCTACTCTTGTCGCCAGCGCAACCATCTTGAGTCTCTGCGCGCG
>VBAI01000296.1 GCA_005882295.1 Candidatus Segetimicrobium genomatis
GGCGAGCGGGGCAGCCCACGGTGCAATGTTCGACGCGATCCAGGATAGCATTGGGGCGACCGGCCAAAAGACGGTGACCATGAGCTCTAGCGCGGTGGGGGTGGCCCATCTTCTCGCGCTGAAACCCGCGACGGCGACGGTGGCCACCTCGTCCGGTGGTAGCGCCCCCACGTTCCGCGCCGCCTCCTCCGCCGCCACGACGGTGAGCTGCGGCAGCCCCTGCATTTCTCTCACCATCTCCGCGCCGGCGGGGGTCGTCAATGGCGATGTGATGATTGCGAACATCGTTGCCAGCGGCACCACCTCAACCATCCAGGCGCCTGCCGGCTGGACGCTCATCCGTCGCACCACCAGCGATATGACGCTTATCACCGTGAGCTACTTGGAGCAGGCCGTCTATTACAGGGTCGCCGCGGGGGAGCCGGCGAACTATGCCTGGACCTCGACGGGGACCGGTGGCAGCATGGCCGGGGGAATTTCAGCCTATTCCGGAGTCGACACCACGACTCCAGTCGACGTGGAGAACGTCGAGTGGGTGGCCGCTGTCCCCAACTACGCCAACACATCGCTTCCTGCGCCTAGTGTGGTGACGACCGTGGCTAACGACCTGCTTGTCGCGTCGTTCGCTGCCACATTGAACGGGAGCCCGCCTCCCGCCCTCACAGGTCCCGCTGGGTGGAATAGCCGCTACTCTGCCACTTACAACATTGAGGCGCAGAGCTCCGATCTTGTTCAGGCCACTGCCGGGCTCACCGCCGCGATCAGGGCGATCGCGCCCTCGACGAGAGGCCAGGGGTTCGGGCATCTGCTCGCCCTCAAGCCGGCGGGCGGGACGACGGTCACCTGCGGCGGGTCCACCTACACGGAGACGCTGTGCATCCGGGCCACGCCCGCCGGTTCCTACTCCAGCAGTGTGCCCACAGCGGTCACCGGCGCGATCGTCTCCTTCCGCCGCGTCAGCGGCACCAGCGTGTCGGGGGATATTGTTTTCCAAAATACGGCCTCGGCCAGCGCCAACTATGCTCACACGTACCAGGGCAGCGATCCCGCGCTTCTCGCGGCCGGAAAGATCTCGATGATCTCGTCAGGCGCGTCCGCAGGACGGACCAGCACGTCCATCACCGGGATCGTCTACACCTTCGCGGGATCCGACAACCCTGATGGCAACAGCAATCTGCAGGGCATCGGCAACCCGGGCTTCGATCTACAGCACGGCGCGAACGGAATCACCCTCACGCTCAGCGGCCTCCTGCTGTCCAACGGCAGCATCTCGCTGCAGGATACCGGCGGCACCGGCACCGCGACCATTCAGTACAACCGCACGGTGGTGGAGAACCTGCCGGCCGCGTTCACCACATCGACAGCAGGCTCGTTCATGATCCCGCTTTCCTGGTCCAGCGGCGACTGAGATGGAACTAACGGAATCAGGGAATCACGGAATCGCGGAATCGCGGAACGGATTGTCGCGACTGCGCGACTCCGCGACTACGCGACTCCGTGATCAGCGGGGTTCGGCATTAGCCGCGGTGCTGGTCCTGGTCGTGCTGCTCACCATGGTCGGTGTGGCCATGGTGAACTCCACGTTCACCGAGATCTCTGTCGCCTACAACGCGGGCGACACTGCCGCGGCCCAGTATGCCGCCGAGGCGGGGCTCTCCCGCGCCATCTATGAGCTCAGCCAGAATGCCGGCTGGACGGGGACCACCGCCGCCATCGGCACCGGCCAGTACGTGGTCACTGTCACCTCCTCCGGGTTGATCCGGTCCATTACCTCGACGGGAACCCAGGGCGGGGGCCGCCGGGTGTTGAAGGCCGCGGTTAAGACGCTGTCGCAGAGCGCTGTCTCTACCGTCCTGGCAAATACCACCGCCACTATCGGCAGCTCCAGTGCGGGCCTGACTGTCAGCAACGACTACCCCTCCAGCGCCGCCAGCGCCGTGCACGCCAACGACCAGTTGAGCGCGCCAACCGCTATCTCAGTCAACACCGCTGGGGCCAACGTCATCGGCGGGCTCACCGCCAACGGGGTCATCACCGGCGTGGGCTGCCCAACCTGGGCCTGGACCTGCAACGCCGGCGCTGGTACGCGGGCGATGCCCGAAATTGACGTGGACAGCGCGGCTACCACCAGCCTCAAGTACCGCGCGCAGCACACCAACGATCCGGTCGACGGTAAGCCGGTGTACTTCAAGGGCGGCGATACCACATACCGGTGCAACACTGGCAGTCCGTGGGTGTTCACGTCGACGCAGCAATGCTGGGACTACTACGTTAACAGCAAATCCGGCACGCTCGGATCAGGTATTACCAATCCCGTGTACTTCGTCGAGTTCACCGCGAGCGAGTCCACAAACTATACGACCAGTGGCGGCGGCAGCCTCGCGTTCCGCGCCGGTCAAAGTACCAATTACAACGGGCTAGGCCTTGGGAACTGCATCAAAGTACCCACAGGCATAGTCAACGGCGACGTGGTGCTCGCGGCC
>VBAI01000013.1 GCA_005882295.1 Candidatus Segetimicrobium genomatis
CTCCGCCGCTCCGCCTCCGCCGGCCCCAGATCCCGGTAGCCGTCAGGCACCTGCTGCCAGCGTGTGGCCCGATCCTGCCGCAGGCGCATCACATTCACCTCTTTACTTAGTTAAAGTACTAACAAGGAAAACTGGGCCTCAGACTACCACGTCCGGCGCAGGGCTGTCAACGGGCAGGATGTGAAAGAACTATCGGTCTGATCTGTTCAGCGGGAGGCGGGGCGCACGCCCAGGCGGGTGAGCACCAGCCGGTAGCCGTCGGCGCCGTACTCCAGGAACCGGCGCACACGGCTGATCGTCGCGCTGCTGGCGTGGGTGCGGCGGGCCACCTCGTCGTAAGTATGGCCCGCAAACAGCAGCCGGGCGATCTCCAGCCGCTGCGCCATGGCCTTGATTTCTCCGACGGTGGCCACGTCCTCAAAAAAGCGATAGCACTCCTCCACGGTCCGCAGAGTCAGCACCGCCTCGCAGAAGCGATCTGCCAGGGGGTCCTTCAACTTCGGATTGACGGTGGGGCGAGCTCGAGGCGGCGTCATGCCAGATCGACCACCTTCACCGCCGCGATGCCGTCGACACGTCCGAGCTCGTCCACCACGGCCCGCGGCGCCGGGGCATCAATGGTCAACACCATCACGGCCGTCCCACCGGGAGATGTCCGGCCCACCTGCATCCCGGCGATGTTGACGTGCTGGCCGCCCAGGATGGTGCCGACCCGCCCGATCATCCCTGGGCGATCGACGTTCCACACGAACAGCATGTGCGCAGCGGGCACCAGGTCGATGCGATAGCCGTCCAGGTGTGTGATGCGTGGCTCGCGGTGTCCGAACAGCGTCCCTCCGACCACCAGCGGCCCGGCGGTGGTGCTTAATCTCACCCGGATCAGGCTGCTGAAGTCTTCGCTGTGATCCCGGCGGAGGTCGCTGAGACCAATGCCGCGTTCTTTCGCCAGGATCGCCGCATTGACCGGGTTGACCGGCTGGTCCAGGATGGGTGCCAGCAGGCTAACGAGGAAACTCGCGTCGAGTAACTGCGTCTGCTCGCCGGCGATTTCGCCTTCGTACATGAACTCGATGCCGGTGATCTGGCCCTGGGCGAGCTGCTGCGCGATGGCGCCGAGCGCCGACATCAGCCCGGCGAACGGCTCCAACCGGTGCCAGGTGTCCTCCTGCAGGACCGGGGCATTCACCGCGCCTTTGGCCGGACGGCCGGCTAGCGCGGCGATCACCTGTTCAGCCACTTCAATCCCGATGCCGCGCTGGGCCTCCTCAGTGGACGCGCCGAGATGGGGCGTGGCGATCACGCGAGGATGACGGACCAGCGGGCTCTCCCCTGGAGGCTCCTGCTCGAAGACGTCCAACGCCGCGCTGGCCACGCGGCCTTCTTCCAGCTCAGCCAGAAGCGCCCCCTCGTCGATTAGTCCACCCCGGGCGCAGTTGACGATCCGGATGCCTGGGCGCATCCGGGCAAACTGCGCCGGTCCGATGATGTGCCGGGTCCGCGGGGTGAGCGGGAGATGGAGGGTGAGCACATCGGCGCGCTCCAGCACCGCCTCCATGGGCAGCAACTCCACGCCCAGGCGCGCCGCCCGGTCGGCCGGCGTGTAGGGATCGCAGGCGATCACCCGCATGCCGAATGCCACAGCGCGGCGGGCCACCTCAGACCCGATCTTGCCGAGGCCGACGATCCCCAGCGTCTTGCCGTACAACTCCGCGCCGACGAATCGCTCCCGCTCCCAGCCGCCCTGCGCCGTCGCCGCGTGCGCCGCGGGCACATTTCGCGCCGAGGCCAAAATTAACGCCATGGTGTGCTCAGCGGTGCTGATCGTGCTGCTTTCAGGCGTCGTCAGCACCAGGATGCCCCGGTGGGTGGCGGCCTCGACGTCGATGTTGTCCGTCCCCACTCCCGCCCGGGCGATGACGCGCAGGCGCCGCGCGCGGACGATCGCGGCCGCCGTAATGCGTGTGCGGCTGCGTACAATGACGGCCACAGCATCGGCGAGGGCCACCGGCAGGGCATCGTCAGACAGACCGGACTCGACGACCACGTCGAACGAGGCGCGAAGGCGCTCGAGTCCCTCCGGCGCCAGCCCATCCGCCACGACGATCTTCATCGCGCGCGCAACCCAGCCGCCGCGGCCTCGACCGCGGCGCCCCGCTTCACGGGATGACCCAGTTGGGCCAGGACGTGCTCCAGAGCCTCAAGCGCCGAGAGGATCTGAGACTCCTGCACATATCCCATGTGTCCGATGCGGAAGATTACGCCCTCGAGCTTGCCCTGACCGCCTGCCAGCGCGACGCCGTGATCTTGCCGCAACCGCCGCAGCAACGCCTTCCCATCGACCCGCTGAGGAAGTCGGACCGCGGTCACCGTATCGGAGGCGCACGACGGATCGCAGAAGAGCTCGAGCCCCAACGCCATGATGCCGCGGCGTGTGGCCTGGGCGAGCCGGTGGTGGTGGGCAAACCGGGACGGCAGGCCCTCCCGCAGGATCATCCGCACGGAAACCTGCAGCGCCGAAATGACCGGGATGGCCGGCGTGAACGGCGTGAAGGCCACCTGGGGCGCGAGCTCGGCCAGGGCGCGCTCGAAGGAGAAGTACGCCTTCGGCATGCGAGCAGAACGGGCCGCCTCCTGCGCCCGCGCGCTCACCGCGAGGAACACGGCGCCCGGCGGCGCCATCAACGCTTTCTGGGATCCGCTGACGACCACGTCCACCCCCCACGCATCGGTGCGGAGATCAAGGGCCGCCAGGGAGCTCACGGCATCGACCAGGAGCAACGCCCCCGTGGGGCGGACGACTTCCGCGATGGCCTGCACGGGATTGGCCACGCCCGTGGATGTCTCGTTGTGCGTCAGGAGTACCGCCGCCACACCGCGGTGCCGGGACAAAGCCTCTGCCACTGCGGCGGGATCGACCGCCGTCCCCCAGGGGGCCTGCTGCGAAATCACGTCGGCTCCGAATGCCTTGGCAATGGCGCCGAACCGGTCGCCGAACATCCCGCAGGACGGCGCCAGCACGCGGTCCCCTGGGGACAGCACGTTGACGATCGCCGCCTCCAGGCCGCCCGTGCCCGACGCGGCAAACGGCACGACCGGGGCCGTGGTCTGGAAGATCTGCTGCAATCCGCGCAGCACCTCCGCCAGGACCTGGCCGAACTCCTCCCCACGATGGTTCACCATGGGGCCCGCCATCGCGGCGCGAACGTCCGGTGGCAGCGGCGTCGGCCCGGGAATCAGGAGATTCACTTCGCGTGCGCCGCCTGTGGACACGATCTCGTCACCATCCCGCTGCGTGCTGAGGTTGTCCACTTCATAACAGGAGCGCATGGGCGTGTCAAGTCTGAGAACTCCCTGCTGAATCACACTCTTGACAGAGGGTCCGCCGGTGCTAGAATGCGACTAACACATTTGCCGGGCTCACAGAACAGGGCCTCGACGCCCACGCAGCGTGCTGCGGGGGCGTTCTCGTTTTCGGGACGAGGTGAGCGGAGCCATGAAGCCGACGTCCGAGGGGACCGCATCGACCGCGCGGGTGATCGTTGCCGACGACGAGGCGATCATTCGCATGGGGCTGCGCCGCATGCTGGAAGACGCCGGCTACCAGATCATCGGGGAAGCCTCCACTGCCGACGAGGTGTTTGACCTGGCCGAGGGGCGCACCGCGGACGCGGTGCTGCTGGATATCCGGATGCCGGGGATGGACACGCTACAGGCCGCGCGGGTTCTGGCCAGGGACTATGCGCTGCCGGTGGTATTCGTATCCGCGTTCAGTGACCCTGCGCTGGTGGCGCAGGCAACCGAGGCGGGCGCCTTCGCGTATGTCGTCAAGCCGGTGCGCGTGGAGCAGCTGCTGGCCGCCCTGGCCGTGGCCACGGCACGCTCGGCCGACCTGCGGCACGCGAATGAAGCCCTGGAAACGCGCAAGGTGGTCGAGCGGGCCAAGGGAGCGTTGATGAAACAGCTCGGCCTGGGTGAAGAAGACGCCTACCTGCTCCTGCAGCGGCAGAGCCGCAACCTGCGCAAATCGATGCGGGACGTTGCCGTAGCGGTCCTGACGTCTGAGATGTCCCTTGGGAAAATTTCTCCGCGGGGAAGTTGACACCACCGCGGAACATGTGGTAAGAGAGTAACAAGTTCGGATCGGCCATGACGCCTCCGGTGGTCTTCTCTGCCGCCGGGGGCGTCGCTGTTTCTCACTACACAGTGGAGGAGGAGCGAGATGCGACAGTTTCTTCGAGGGTTCCTGCCGGTGCTGGTGCTGTCCATGCTGCTGCTGGGCGCCACCGCCGCGCTCGCCGACGTGCCCGCGGATCCATCGGGTGCCGCGACCGGCACGGTCAACGACATCCCCGCCCAGACGCCCGGACAGCCCACGCCGGCGGAGATCGCAGACGCGGTCGGACACAACCGCATCGCCATCAACATCATGTGGACGCTGGTGACCGGCTTCCTGGTCATGTTCATGCAGGCCGGGTTTGCGCTGGTGGAAACTGGATTCACCCGCGCCAAGAATGCGTCGCACACGATGCTGATGAACTTCCTGATCTACTGCATCGGGATGCTGGGCTACTGGGCAGTGGGGTTCGCCCTGCAAATGGGCGGCATCGGCAGCATGCCGACGCTGGGCGGTGGGGGTGGATTGAATCAGGAGTTTGCGGTCCGCCTCTTCGGCAAGGAATTCGGGTTGTGGGGCACGCGCGGCTTCTTCCTCACCGGTGTGGCGTACGACGCGGCGGTCTTCGCCCTGTTCTTGTTCCAAATGGTCTTCATGGATACGGCCGCCACGATCCCCACGGGCGCGATGGCCGAACGGTGGAAGTTTGCGCCCTTCGTAATCTTTGGTTTCTTTATCGCCACCATCACCTACCCGCTGTTTGCCAACTGGGTGTGGGGCGGAGGCTGGCTGTCACAGCTGGGCAAGAATTTCGGGCTGGGGCACGGGTATCTGGACTTCGCCGGAAGTTCCGTCGTGCACATGACCGGCGGCGTCACGGCGCTGGCCGGGGCGCTCGTCCTCGGCCCGCGCATCGGCAAGTTCAATGCGGATCGAACACCCAATGTCATCCCCGGCCACAACATTCCGATGGCGATTGTGGGCACCTTCATCCTGGCGTTCGGCTGGTTCGGCTTCAATTCCGGAAGCACGCTGGCCGGCGGCGACCTGCGCATTGGCGTGATCGCCACGAACACCATGCTGGCCTCCGCGGCCGGGGCCTTCGCCGCCGCGATGTACACGTGGTGGCGGTTCGGCAAACCCGACACCGGTATGACCGCCAACGGCATGCTTGCCGGACTGGTCGCCATCACCGCTCCCTGCGCGTTCGTCAACGCTCCTTCCGCCGTACTGATCGGCCTGGTCGCCGGCGTGCTGGTGGTCTTCAGCGTCCTCTTCATGGAGTGGCGCCTGAGGATTGATGACCCAGTCGGAGCCGTTTCGGTCCACGGCACCTGCGGGCTGTGGGGCGTGGTGTCCCTGGGGCTGTTTGCAGACGGTACCTACGGCGACGGACTCAACGCGATCGCCGGCGGTGTGCGCGGGTGGCTTTACGGCGACAGCGGGCAGTTGATCGCCCAGTTCATTGGGCCGGCCGCGAACCTCGTGTTCGTCTTTACGGCGTCATGGCTGTTCTTCAAAGCGCTGGATGCGCTGATCGGGATGCGCGTGTCCCCTGAAGCCGAGATCGAGGGCCTGGACCACCATGAGGTCGCTCCGCCGGCCTACCCGGAGACTCTGCTGCCGGCGCCCGACCTTGCGCCGGTGCCTGTCACCGGCGCGTCCGAATAGGAGGCACGGCGATGCGCCGCAGGCCGCCCGACCGCCGCTTACCAGGGCAGCCCCACGGCCTGGGTCAGGAATTTCATGAGGGGAGCGGCGGCGCGGCAGGCGTCGGTAAAAGTCTTGATGAAATCCGCGGCACAGACCTGCTTCTCGGAAAACTGCTCCATCACATAGAAATCTTTCAGCTTCAAAGCCTCCGCGAGCGGATGGTCGGGGGTATAGCCAGGGGGCACGCGCTTCAACGACTCCC
Organism: Candidatus Segetimicrobium genomatis; assembly: GCA_005882295.1. Lineage (GTDB taxonomy): Bacteria > Sysuimicrobiota > Sysuimicrobiia > Sysuimicrobiales > Kaftiobacteriaceae > Telluricultor. Next base: position 6,030 of record VBAI01000013.1, read on the forward strand.
CGTCCACCGAGATCCCCGCATCAGCAATCGCGTTCCACTCTCTCGGGCGCGCGACGATGCGATCGCGCACCCGCCGGAGCGCCGCCGAATCAGGATGCCAGAGCCCGCCGCCGCCGATGCTGTGGGCGGGTTCCAGGTGAATGTAGAATCCCGGCGCGCTCTCGTCCGGGCCGGCCCGCGCATGGGGAAAGTGGGCGCCCACGTGGGTCTTGTACGGGCTCTTGTCTTTGGAGAACCGGATATCCCGGTGGATGCGGAACATCGCCCCACCGACCGGCCGGGGGTCCACCTCCAGGTGCGGGCTGATCTTGCGCAGGGGGGTGCCGAGATCTGAAATGAATCGCAGCATCGGCTCCTTCACATGCGCCTCGTACCGTTCCCGGTTCGCCTCGAACCAGGCCCGGTCGTTGTGAGTTTCCAGTTCGCGCAGGAACTGGAACAGCCGTGGACTGAAGTAGGCCCCGCTCACGAGTCCAGATGTTCCTCCAGATACTCTGCCAGCGCGCGCGCAATCGCTTCCTTGCCCACCGCCGATTCCTTCACCTTCCCGTCCGGCGTCACGAAGTAGCCAGTATGCCGGCCTCCCTCGATCTCCTGCAGGTCATTGGCGATGACGAGATCGCACCGGTTGCGGGTGAGGAAGTCGAATGCGATCTGCCCCAACTCCTCTGGGGTTTTGCCGATCTCGAGTTTGAAGCCCACCAGGAACGTATCTGGGGCCAGCTCTTTTGCCAGCTTCACGGCCTTAGGGGTCGGCACGAGCCGCACGATCCACTCCTCGACGTGCGACCCGGTCTTATAGGGCCGCACCGTGTCCGGCCGGAAGTCCAGGACAGCCATGGGATGGATCAACGCGTCGTAGTGCTTGGGCAGCTCCTGCCTGAAGACAGTGATGAGATCATCCACCGTCTCGATCGGAACCAGCTGCAGGTGATCGAGGCGGGGGCCGCGCAGGACCGGCGTCTGGCTCCCGCGGCCATACACGAAGGTGACCAGCGCCCCACGCCTGATGACCTCCTCGGCGATGAGCGCGCCCAGCCGCCCCGTGGCCTTGTTGGTGATGTAGCGGACCGCATCGAGAGGTGTGCGCGTGGGACCGGAGGTAATGAGAAGTTTCTTGCCACGCAGCGGCATGATGGATGTCTACGTGCCTGGGACCGGAAACTTCAAGCAGAACTCCCGCACATCCCCCCGCAACGCCTCCAGCGCTCGATTTTCCTCGATCGACCGGCGGAACGCACGCAGCGCCGTGGCGCGCTCCTCGCGTCCCTCCGGCAGCCGGAACTCCTCGATGGCTTCGCCCACCGCCGCGATCCATTCCGCGATCTTGGACATCTCCGGCTCGCGCATCCCGCGCGTCGTCGCGGCCGGGGTGCCCAGCCGGATCCCGGACGGATAGAACGCCGAGGAGGGCTCGCCAGGAATCGTGTTCTTGTTGACGGTGATGCCCACCCGGTCGAGGGCCTCCTGCAGGAAGACACCCCGGCCTGGCCCGCCAGGGGTGAGATCGAGCAGGATCATGTGATTGTCGGTGCCGCCGGTGACCAGCCTCAATCCGTAGCGCAACAACCCCTGGGCCAGGGCCTTGGCGTTGGCCACGACCTGCCGGCCGTACGCAACAAACGACGGCTGCAACGCCTCCCCGAGCGCGACAGCGATGGCCGCCGTCGTGTGATCGTGCGGACCGCCCTGCAGCCCGGGAAAGACGGCCCGGTCCACGCGCTGGGCGAGTTCTGAATCTTTTGCCAGCCCCTTCTCGGTGACAAGGATCATCGCCCCGCGCGGGCCGCGCAGCGTCTTATGCGTCGTCGTGGTCACGATGTGGGCAAACGGCACCGGGCTTTTGTGGGCGCCCGCGATCACCAGTCCGGCGATGTGCGCGATGTCGGTGGCGAAGAACGCTCCGGTCTCGTCGGCGATGGCGGCGAGTTGCTCAAACGGAAATTCCCGGACGTAGGCCGTGGCCCCGCACCAGAGGAGTTTGGGCCGGTGCTCGCGGGCGAGCGAGCGGACTTCATCGATATCAATGTAGCCGTCGGCCTTGACGTGATAAGGAATGCTGCGGTAGTAGGTCCCGGTGACACTCACCTTCCAGCCGTGCGTGAGGTGGCCGCCGTCGGGGAGATTCTGCCCCATGATGGGGTCGCCCGGCTGGCAGGTGGCAAGATACACGGCGAGATTCGCGGGGCTGCCGGAGTACGGTTGGACGTTGGCGTGGGGCACGCCGAACAGGCGCCGGGCGCGCTCCTGGGCCAGCCGCTCGACCTCGTCCACGTTTTCATTGCCGCCGTAGTAGCGACGTCCGGGATACCCTTCCGAGTATTTGTTGGTGAAAATGGTGCCCATCGCTTCCAGCACGGCCTCTGACACATAATTTTCAGAGGGAATGAGCTCGACGCCCTCGCGCTGGCGCCGCCGCTCGGCCGCGAAGATGCGGTAGATATCGGGGTCTTGTTCCTGCAGGCGCATGTCGGACCTACACCGGCGTCAGGTCGCTGGAACGAAGCACGGTCACGGCATCGCCCACTCGGATAAAACCGTCGCCGTCTGTCGCCACGATGCGGGCGAGTTGCCCGCGACGGCCCTGAAGGTTTTGCTGAAATACGACTGCGTCGGGGACGCCGAGCAGCTGGCCGATGTGCGTACACGGTTCGCAGGGACCGGTGAGCTCGCAGGTGGCCTCTCCGACGCGCAGCACCGTGCCGGCGGGCAACGTGTCCAGCGAGGGGAATTCGACGGTGATCTGTTCTCGCAGGTCTCCCGGCTGCAGGCTCAAGGCTTCCAGCGTGGCCCGGTCCACGATGAGGACCTGCCGGTGGCTCCCGGCTTTTTTCTTGCCGTGCACATCGCCTTCCAACCCGAGATCCACCAGGGCCCTGGCCCGGCGGACGGGCTCAGGCCGTTGCTGATGCTCGATGAGGAGGTGCAGACCGATCACTCGGCCACTGATAAGCATCGCGCGCACGCGGAACCGTTGTCCACATCATATCATCGATCTCCTGGCCGGTCGAACTCGCGCGCCCGCATCACCGGCCCGGTCGCGGGCATGTCGACCGGGACCGCCGCCCCACTCCCGACGGGAATGAATCCGCCGTATCGCAGCGCCAGGACCTTGCCGACATCACGCCCGAAGAACCACCACATTACCGGCGCCATGATGATCCACCCGGCTTCACCGGCGTCACCGAACGTCCGCACCAGATCGAGCATCCGCGACGGGGCGAAAATCATCCCGCCCACAATCAGGGCCGAGAGCGCGGGCCGGACCAGAGCGATGATGCTGTTGGTCCACACGTACACGCGGTTCGCGTTGGGTGTCGTAGCCCGCACGAAATCGACCCAGACGTCCGCGTTCGCCTTTTCCAGCTCGGACAACTGGCGCCGCAGATCGACCTCCCGTTGTGGATCCTCTAACAACCCGATGCCACGCAGCAGCCCGACGATGGCCTCGATCAACGCACCGGAGACTTTCATGGGGCGCCCTCCCTGGTTAGTCCTTCTTCCACGCAATACGCGCGGCGGAGAGGGTGGACAAGTCCCCTGATCCTGTGTCGCCGACATGAGGTAACTGCAACTGCGGGACTGGGGACCAGGGACTGGGGACTGGCGAAGCCGATTTGTAGTTACGAGTCCCGAGTCCCTAGTCCCGTAGTCAGTTGGTGGGGCGGAAATCCACCACGTGGAAGGTATGCAGACGGTTGTTGGCGCTGGGGAGCCACTCAACCTGGATCGGCTGGGCAAAGTCGGGTTGCAGGCGGCCGTGCTGCAGCCAGTAGCGCGCATGCGGATCTCCCGCTACCGCAGGGCCGGCCTTCGCCACCAGCGTGAGCGGCCGGTCCACGATGTGCACCTCGTTGATCACGGAGAGTCCGAGCAACGCCTCCGTGATCCGTGCCGCAAGATCGGACGGCGGCGCGGGCCGCAGGTTCACCAGCGCGATGTTCCGGGACAGCGGGCCGATGATCTTCACGTTGGCGAGCTCCGCAGGAAATCGGGCCTCCTTGACCAGACCCAGGAGCACCTCGTTGGCCTCGGCGACCGCCTGCCCATGGAACTCGGGTGCGGCCAGTGGCTTGAGGAGGTGCTTGAGCTTGCATCCTTCGCGCCCGGGATGTTCGCCGATCTTGGGGACGGCAAGCCCAAGGGCGTCGGCGATCGCGCGGACCTGCGGCTTCTCCAGATCGAGCAGCGGCGAGTAGTACCCGTTGCAGACCTTGATCCCCATCTTCCCCCAGGTGTCCGACCGGTTGGCACCGGTGAGCACCAGACGGCCGCGGGCAACGGCCTTCACCATCCCAAGTTTGATCTCACGGGTACAGCGGTTGCAGGCCGGCCCATTGGCCTGCACCCGATGCTGCACGTACTGGCCGAGGAGGCACTTCTGCTGCAGGCCGAGCTGCTCGGCCATTTCCAGCACGATTTCATTGCCGCGCCGGTAGTTGTAGATGCCCATGTTGACGGTCACCAGCAGCACGCGATCTGCGCCCAGGGCCTGCTTGGCCAGCGCGGCCACCGTGGTGCTGTCCAGGCCACCGCTAAAGGCGACCACGACGGGCTTGGCCTCGGCGACGGTCTGAATATCGTCTACAATCGTGCAAATCAGATTGTCGGTTTCGAATAACGCCGGCATCGCTCGACCCCTGCCCCTCAGTATACCCGCCGTTATCGTCATTGCGAGACGCGGAGCGTCGAAGCAATCTCGCTCCAGTTTGTCATCGCGAGCGCAGCGAAGCGATCTCCTCTGGACGGGGGATTGCTTCGGGGCTGCGCCCCTCGCAACAGGGGAGATCGCCACGGCGCTTTGCGCCTCGCGATGACCGCGGCCACATTCACCGCGGTCATTCCAACCAGACCGTCTTCTCCGCGGCCGGGGTGCGCTGTTTTTGCGGGATGGCCGCGGGGTACCCCGCGTAGAGGATCCCGATGATCCGCCGGCCGGCGGCAAGACCCAAGGACTCGCGCAGCGGTGGATGGTCCCGGAACGCTCCAGTCCGGAAGTAGGTCCCAATGCCCAGACTCCACGCGCCCAGCATGAACGCATATACCGCGCCGAAGGCCGCCCAGTAGTTCTCCTCCCGCAGCTCGGGATCGTCATGGCCCTGCGCCGTGACGATGATGATCACCGGAGTGTGTATCGTATCCTCGACGATCTTCGCTAGCGCCGGCTGGACCTCGGGCGCCTTCGGGTTGGGCATCGTCGCCGCCCGGAAGTCCCGCCGGATCTCAGCAAATCGCCGCTTGCTCGTCTCCCCCAGCACATGGAACTGCCAGGGCTCCGTCAGCCGGTGGTTTGGCACCCACACCGCGGCGTCCAACAGGCGCTTGATGATCTCACGCGGGACGGGTGTTGGTTGAAACTGCGGGATGCTGCGGCGGCTGACGATCGCATCCAGAACGCTCATCTGCCTGGTATCCTGCATAGTAGCCTCTTCGTCAATTGTACCGTGCCATCGGGCATGTTGGAGGATATGGAGCGCACGACACTCACAGATCGGCGGGCGTGGTTGACGGACAGCGTCCTCCTCGCCGTCATCCCCGCCATGGCGTATGTGCTGGCGTTTGCATTTGAGTACGGCTACTACTTCGCCTACGGATTCCCCCAGGAACTCATCAGCATTGATCTAAACCGCGTATTTGTGGCGGGGGTGATCTTCCTCGGGGGGGTGCTGCTCCTGCTTGTCCCGGCAACCGCCGTGCTCGCGCTCCTTCCCAGCGAGCATCCGCTCACGCCGGCGATCGCCCAGGCGGCCACATTCGTGCTGGCGTACCTGGTCTTTCTCGTCTACTATTGGCGCTTCGATATGGTCGCCTGGTTCCTCGGACTGCTGCTCCTCTGGCACCTCGGCTACAAGTTTGGGCTGCCGCTGCTGACGCAGCGCGGAGTTCACGGATACATACAAAAGTTCAGACGGCACGCCCAGAGGCAGCAGGAGAGGACCACCGTGTTCCGCATGGCCCTTCGCATGCTCGGCCCTACCCAGGGGGCAATTGTCGTCTACTTCTTCGTGGCGCTCGTTCTCGCCGTGTCATTTGGATGGAGCCTGGCCAGAGAGCAAGTGTACTACTTCGTGGTCCCGGGGCAGCCCGAACGGGTTGTCCTGCGCATCTACGGGGACTCGATCATCCTTGCGCCCTTCGATCGGCACACCCGGCAAATTCTGCCGGAATACACTGTGCTGCGTCGGACCATCGGGGCTATCACGCTGCGCGAGGAGCGCATCGGGCCACTTACGGTGGCGCGCTGAATTCCGCCCCTCGCGCGTGCCGCGTCGATTTTCACCTATAATGGGCGCGGAGGGGTGCAGGGAACCTGGCTATCCGGGCGGTCTTGAAAACCGCTGGGCTTAACGGCCCGTGTGGGTTCGAATCCCACCCCCTCCGCCATTCGACTCGCCCGCCTCGTGGCGGGCTCGCTCATGGCCTTCGGCCCTCACTTCGGGCGAGTCGAAGGGCGTCTTGGGTGAACTTTTGTCAGTCAGGGAAGGTCGATCAAGACTTTATTCCCCTCCACGTGTACTGGAAAGGTCGCCACCGGCCGACGCGCGGGAGGCCCAACCACCTCGCCGTTGGTGATATTGAAAATACTGCCGTGCCAGGGGCACGTGACCCGGTTCCCCTCGACTGCCCCTTCGCCAAGCGGTCCGCCCATGTGGGTGCAACGATTGTCCAGGGCGTGGAACGTGCCCCCCAGGTTAAAGAGCGCCAGCGTTTTGCCCCCCGCCTGCACGACCTTCCCCGTGCCCACCGGCACATCGCTAACTTCGGCCACCTTCACCGTCGCCATCGTCCTGCTCCTTTCGTGTCTCATGCCTCGGCAGTTAGCTTGCCCTGGATCTTGGCAAACCTCCTGCAAACGGAATGGGAGCTAGCAGGGAACTGGGAGGAACTAGATGGAGGAGCGAGCAGACTGGAGGATGTGCTTATCTTAGCGGGCGCGCCGGCGCAGCAACGAGTTCGCGGTGAGAAGAGTGCCCAGCGTCAGCACGACGATGATCGAGGCCAGGGCGTTGAGCTTCGGAGTGACGCCAAACTTGACCAATGACCAGATGTACATGGGCAGCGTGCTCTCTGGACCAATGGTGAAGAAGGTGACGATGAACTCATCGAAGGTGAGCGTGAAGGTGATCAATGCGCCTGCCAGCACGCCGGGCAGGATGAGAGGAAACGTGACGTGCCAGAAGGTCCGCCACGGCGTCGCGCCGAGGTCCATCGCGGCCGCTTCCAGTTGCTGGTTGAATCCATACAGGCGCGAGGCCACCACCAGGACGACGAATGGCCCCGCCAGGACGATCTGCCCGGCGATGACGGTGTTCAACGACAGCGTCAGGTTGAGGACTGGGACGAACAAGATCAACAGGGCAATGCCCGTGAGGATCCCCGGGATGACGATCGGCAGCAGCAAGAAGAGGTTGACCATACGCTTCATCCGGAAGCCGGTCCGCACCAGCGGAAAGGCCGCGGCCGTCCCCACCAGGGTGGCGCCCACAGTCGTGACCACGGTGACGACGATGCTGTTCCGCACCGCGCCCAGCAGGACAAAGTCCTCGCGCAACTCCCGGTACCAGCTCAGCGTGAAATGCTGGAGCGGGAACGTGATCACCGCAGAACTATTGAACGAAAAGACAATCAGCACAGCGATGGGCAGATAGAGGAAGACAAACCCCAGCAGTCCGTACAGTGCGAGCAGGAGGCGCGGCAGGCGCAGCGCCCACCGCGGTGACCGGCGGGGAAACCTCTCAGGCGACATAGAGGCGCTCCAGGTCCACGGAGCGGCGCAGCCCAAGCAGGAGCATCAGCACGAACGTGGCCATGACGAACGCGATGGCGGCCCCAAAGCCGAACTCGAGCGCGTGGATCTGATTGACGAGCAGATTGGTGATCAGCACCCCGCTCATGCCGCCAACTAACGTCGGAGTCACGTACTCCCCCAGGATTGGGATGAAGACAAAGACGATCGAGGCATAGACGCCGGGGAGCGTCTGCGGGAGGACGATCCGCAGAAATGTCTGCACCGGGGTCGCCCCCAGATCCATCGCCGCGAGCACCAGCGACCGATCCATCTTCTCGAGCGACGCGTAGATGGCCAGCACAGTATAGGGGATGTACAGGTACACGAAGACGACGATCTCAGAAAAAACGTTGAAGAGGAGAAAGCTCAGGGGCTGATCGGTGACCCCGAAGAAGCGCAGTGCTTCGTTGATCAACCCGCGGTCCCCCAGGATCGCCGTCCAGGCGTAGACACGCAGCAGGTAACTCGTCCAGAACGGCATGATCACCAAAGTCAGCAACACACTTTGCCATCGGCGCGAGGCGTTGGCAATAAAGTACGCAAACGGGTAGCCGACCAGGAGACACGCGGCGGTGGCCACCACCGCGATGACGATCGTCTTCACCAGGATGCGAAGATAGATCCCCTCGGACGTGAACACCTTGACGTAGTGCGCCACCGTCCACCGGCCCACCAGCCCCAACAGTTCCTCCGAAAACCGAAAGCTGAACAGGGCCATGAAGACCATGGGAATGACAAAGAGGACGACATCGATCGTGGCAAGAGGAAGAAGCCCCCAGAGCAGGCGCGGGATCGCACGCCCGACTCTGGGGGAAATATGGACAGCGACGTTGGATGCGGCTCTCACCTCAGCGCGCAATCGCCTCGTTGAACGCGTCGATGTACATCTTGAGGCCCTCGCCCGGAGGCGGCCCTTTCAGGATCATCCGCAACGCCACATCGGGTTGATCGTACCCGGTGGCATGCACGAGATCGGCGTACTTCGGATCCTGCTGCAGGATCTTCATCGCTTTCTCGTTCGCCAGGGCCCGAAGCTGTTTCTGGAAGTTCAGGACCACATACTTGGCTTGATTCTTGTGATCCAGCCAGGCCATGGCGGCATCCCGGTGGGCCGCGTTCTTGACCACCATCTCGCCATCGAGGAAGCCCACATACCCTTCCTTCGGGTAGACCGGTTTCACCAGCGGGCCGCCGGCTTGCTTCACGCGATAGTCGAGCCCGGTGTGCGCGTTGGCAATGATCCACGCCGATCCGTTCACGAAATACTGAACGAACTGGTTGGACTGCTCGACGAAGGTCAGAATGTTTGGCTTCAGGCGGATCAGAGCCTCCTTGGCCGCCTTGACCTCCGACGCGGTCATCTGGTACGGCTTCTTTGCCCCCGAAACCAGTCCCATCTGCGCCATGATGTCGACGGGCGTCTTCTCCATGACGATGCGGCGGCGGTACTTGGGATCGAACAACGCTTCGTAGGAGTCGAACGGCGTCACGTACCGCGGGTCATAGTACGGAATGATGGGCGCCCATGACCAGGGGAACATGATGGACCGGGTACCGACCTTCCAGAACGAAATCTCGCGGAAGACCGGGAACAACTCCTTCGCCGACGTGAACTGACTCAGGTCAAGCGGATCCACGAGCCCGGATTGATAATACCGGGGGCCCCACAGCGCGTCGCCGCTGACCACATCGATCTGCCGCCCCCCGACAAGTTTCGTTTTCGCATAGGCATCGGCGTTCTCATCGAAGAGTGAGGTGTTGACCTTGACCCCGGTGGTGGCCACAAAGTCCTTCAATTCTGGCTCATCGAAGTGGTCGTCCCAGACCAGGATGTTCAGCGGGCCCGGCAATGCCGCGGCCGACGCGGTCCCGCCGCCCAGCGTCCGCAGCACCGATGATGCGGCCATGACACCGATACCTAAGCGGGCGCACGTCCTGAAAAATTCCCGGCGCGTCAACTGCCCTTCGCGCAACTCCTGAGCAAGCGACTGGACAGCCGTATGCCCATCCTTCATGGCGATCCCTCCTCTACAAGGATCAGACTCCCCTCGCTCTTCCACACCACATGGATCTCCTCACCGATGGCCGGCGTCCCAACTGATGCGCCACCGGCGGCCATGAGCGCGGTCATCTCCGTCCCGTCAGTCACCCGCACGACCACCTGCGTGTGGGTGCCCAAGTACGATGCCTTGAGGACCTGCCCGGGAATGGCGTTGGTCCCCGGACCAGGGTGCCCGGCAATCGTGGCCTGCTCCGGCCGAATCACGACGCTGACCCGGTCGCCGGGGCGGAGGCCATCGGGGCACACCGCGGTGATCGAGGGTCCAGCGTCGAGCCGGACGCGGCCCGCGCGGCTCTCCACCGTTTCGATCGTCCCGTCCAGGACGTTGGCACCCACAAACTCGGCCACAAACCGCGATGCCGGGTGCTCGTAGATCATCTGCGGTGTGCCAACCTGAATCACACGGCCCTGGTTCATCACGGCGATCCGGTCGGACATGGTCATGGCCTCTTCCTGATCGTGGGTCACATACACAAACGTGATATTCACCCCGCGCTGGATACGGGCGAGTTCAATCCGCATCTGCTTGCGGAGCTTGAGGTCCAGTGCGCCCAACGGTTCATCAAGCAGCAGCACGGCGGGGTGATTGACTAGCGCCCGGGCCAGGGCGACGCGCTGCTGCTGCCCGCCGCTTAATTGAGAGGGACGGCGGCGACCAAAGTCCGGCAGCGAGATGAGTTCGAGCATCTCGTCGATCCGCCGGGCTCGTTCATCTGGGGGAACGCCTCGCATCCGCAGACCGAAGTCAATGTTGGCGGCGACCGTCATGTGGGGGAACAGTGCATAGCTTTGAAACACCGTGTTGACCGGGCGGTGGTATGGAGGAATCCCCACGACGGATTGACCCTGAATCACGATGTCGCCGCCGTCGGGTTCGACGAAACCGCCAATCAGGTTCAGCGTCGTTGTCTTTCCACATCCGCTGGGGCCGAGTAGAGAGAAGAACTCACCCTCGTGAATCGCGAGGCTGACGTCACGCAATGCCGCAACATTGCCGTAGCGCTTCGTCACGCGGCGCAACTCGACCACCGCGCTGCGGGACGCGAGGCGCGGGACTCCTTCGTGCGGGATGATCTCAGCCACCACGATCCGTTCGCCCCCGCACCCATTCACCACAGCGCGAGAGCGCCCCTTTCGAAAACACTGGCGCCCGCCGCACCTGGACGGTACGGCGGGCGGCCAAGTACTCCAACGTTAGCGGTTGAGGTCTGCCATCGCTTCGTCCACTGATTTGTATGTCCTTGTCTGATTGAGCTTCTGCCTGGCCGTCCTCCGGTCGGCCTCAGAGACGTCCGACATGGAGTTGCAGGCGTCCAGGATGGCCTTCCCGGTGGCCGGCCACTTGATGTGCTCCTTGAGATGGGTCTGCGTTTCCCTGCTCCACATGTACTTCATGATCCCTATCACCTCCGCGGTCCATCATAGCACTCCTCTGACGCAGGAGGTGGCCGCGCCGGGGATGGAGAATCCGGAATGCAGCAACAAGGGGAGGTGGCGGAGATGGCCAAGAAAAAGAAGAAGAAGATGAAGATGTAGGTTTGCAACAAGCACGGGTGTCGGCGGCGCGGCGATCAGAGTGGTCGCCGCGCTCGTTCTTTCTCCATGTACCAAGACTCCGTAACAGATCCAATACTTTGTGATCACTGGCGCGGCCGAGGCGGGTGGAGGCCCTGCTTGCGGCGACAGTAACTAGATTGCCTTGGATCCATCCGTCCTTTCTCCGGTCCCTCATGCGTCGTATACTGAGACGTTGAAGCCCACCGCAAGGCACAGGCGGCAAGACCTGGAGGAGGCCCATGGCGCTTCCTGAGTTTCGCAACGAACCATTCACCGATTTTTCTGCCGATGCGGGCCGCACGGCGATGCAAGAGGCGCTGCGCACGGTCGCCGCACAGATCGGCAAAGAGTTCCCCCTGATCATCGGCGGCCAGCGTGTCACTACGAAAGACAAATTCAACTCCTACAACCCCTCGCAAAAAGACGAGGTCGTGGCCGTCTGCCAGAAGGCGGCGGCCGAGCAGGTCCGCGCGGCGGTCGCGGCGGCGGAGCAGGCGTTTGCCTCCTGGTCGCGCGGACCCGCCGAAGAGCGTGTGGCGATCCTGCTGCGGGCGGCCGACTGGCTGCGCAGGCGGAAGTTTGCGGCCGCAGCCTGGCAGGTCTATGAGGTCGGCAAGAACTGGGCGGAGGCGGACGCCGACGTCGCGGAGACCATCGACCACCTTGAGTTCTTCGCCCGCGAGGCCCTCCGCTACGCGCGCGGTCAGGTGATGGCTCCCCACGCGCAGGAGTTCAGCGACTACAGCTACCTCCCGCTGGGGGTCGTGGCGGTGATCCCCCCGTGGAATTTCCCGCTGGCCATTCCCGTGGGCATGGCGTCGGCCGCGATTGCAGCGGGGAACACGGTGGTGATGAAACCCAGCTCGGACTCGCCGGCCAACGCCTACGTCTTTCTGGAGGCGCTGGAGGCGGCGGGGCTGCCGCCAGGAGTGCTCAACATCATCACCGGGTCCGGCGGCACCGTCGGTGATCCCCTGGTCCAGCACCCGCGGGTACGCATGGTCGCGTTCACCGGGAGCAAGGACGTCGGCCTCCGGCTGTACGAACAGACGGCGAAGGTGCAGCCCGGGCAGCGCTGGCTGAAGCGCTGTATCGCCGAGATGGGCGGCAAGAACGCGGTGCTCATCGATGAGGAGGCGGATCTGGAGGACGCGGTCTCCGCCGCAGTGGTTTCGGGGTACGGCTTTCAGGGACAGAAATGCTCGGCGGGCTCGCGACTGGTCGCGACCGCGCCTATATATAAGGAAGTCGTGGAGGCATTCGTGGAAAAGGTACGGGCCCTTGAACAGGGGGCGGCCAAAGACAATTACTTCTGCGGCCCGGTCATCAACGAGAACGCCAGGAAGAAGATCCTGGAATACGTCCAGATCGGCAAGGCCGAGGGCCGCCTGGTGGCGGGCGGAGAGCCCGGTGACGGCTCCGGCCACTACGTACAGCCGACGGTATTCGTCGACGTGCCCCCTACTGCCCGCATTGCCCAGGAGGAGATCTTCGGACCGGTCGTGGCGGTGATCAAGGCCAAAGATTTCACCGACGCGCTGGCCATTGCCAACGGCACGGAGTATGGGCTCACCGGCTCCGTGTTCACGCGCAATCCCGAGAAGCTCGCCCTGGCCCGCCGCGACTTCTTCTGCGGGAATCTGTACCTCAACCGCAAGTCCACCGGCGCGCTCGTGGGCGTGCACCCGTTCGGCGGGTTCAACATGAGCGGGACGGACGCGAAGGTCGGCGGGCCCGATTACCTGCTGTACTTCCTGCAGCCGAAAGTCACGGCGATCAAATACCGGTAACAGCGGGAAAATACACACCAGCACGGGGCGCGGGTGGTGAGATGAGCGCAGCGCTGGACGGCATAGATGTGCGCGGGCCGATGCTGGAGCGCTTCGAGGACGTGCTCACGCCCGAGGCCCTGGCCTTCGTGGCCCATCTGCACCGGGAGTTCAATCCGATACGGGAACGCTTACTGCAGGCGCGGCGAGAGCGCCAGGCCGAGATCGACGGCGGCACGATGCCCGACTTTCTGCCTCAGACCCGCCACATCCGCGAGAGCGAGTGGACGGTCGCGTCCTTGCCGCACGATCTCGCCGACCGCAAGGTGGAGATCACCGGCCCCACCGACAGGAAGATGATCATCAACGCCCTCAACTCGGGCGCCAGTGTCTATATGGCCGACTTCGAGGACGCGAACACACCAACGTGGAGCAACATGGTCGGCGGCCAGGTGAACCTGATTGATGCGGTCGATGGAACGATCACCTTCACCAGCCCAGACGGGAAGACGTATCGCCTGGGGGAACGGCTGGCCACCCTGCTGGTGCGCCCACGCGGATGGCATCTGCCGGAACGGCACCTCCAGGTCGACGGGCAGGCGGTGGCCGGCGCGTTCTTCGACTTCGGGCTCTACGTTTTTCATAATGCCCGCCGCCTGCTGGCCAAGCGGTCCGGTCCCTACTTCTACCTTCCGAAACTGGAGAGCCATCTGGAAGCCAGACTTTGGAACGACGTGTTTGCATTCGCGGAAGACGCCCTCGATCTGCGCAGTGGGACGATCAAAGGCACGGTGCTGGTAGAGACGATCCTGGCCGCCTTCGAGATGGACGAGATCCTCTATGAGCTGCGCGATCACGCCGGCGGTCTCAACGCGGGGCGATGGGACTACATCTTCAGCATCATCAAGAAGTTCGCCCACCGTCCTGACTTCATCTTCCCCGACCGCGCCCAGATCACGATGACCGTCCCGTTCATGCGGGCCTACACGCAGCTCCTGGTCCGGACCTGCCATCGGCGAGGCGCGCACGCCCTGGGCGGGATGGCGGCGTTCATCCCCAGCCGCCGGGACGCGACGGTCAACGAGACGGCCATCGCCAAGGTGCGCGAGGACAAGGTGTTGGAAGCTGGCGACGGGTTCGACGGCACCTGGGTCGCCCACCCTGACCTGGTGCCGGTGGCGATGGAGGTCTTCACCACCGCCCTGGGCGAGCGGCCGAACCAGCTGACGAAGCAGCGCCCGGATGCGCAGGTGACAGCCGAGGACCTGCTCGCCATCCACGTCCCGGGCGGCAGCGTGAGCGAAGCCGGCCTGCGCAATAACATCAGCGTGGCTCTGCAGTACCTGGAGTCCTGGTTACGGGGCACCGGCGCGGTGGGAATCTTCAACCTTATGGAAGACGCGGCCACGGCGGAGATCGCCCGGGCGCAGGTATGGCAGTGGGTCCACTACCAGGCGGCGCTCCGGGACGGCCCGCAGATCACGCGCGGGTTGGTGGGGCGATGGGAAGAGGAGGAGCTGGCCAGAATCCAGGACGCGCTGGGGGCGGCGGCCTTCGACCGGTTGGATTTCGCGGGGGCGCGCGCACTCTTTGACACGGTGGCGCTGAACCAGGAGTTCGTCGAGTTCCTCACGCTACCAGGCTACGCGCGGCTGGACTAGCCTAACTCACCAGGCATGTGCGGCGAGCTACTCCGCGACCACCCAGCGCCGCCGGACCGGCTCCAGCGCGCGCCGCACGGCCTGCATCGCCGGGACGCCGAGCAGCAACAGGATCATCTCGCTGGCGAGCAACCCCGGAAACAGCAAGGCATAGCGCAGCTTCAACAAAACCGACAAGAGCAGTGACACCGCAGCCGCAATGACGAACGCATAGAGCGCGGCGCCTGCCGCCGGCGCCCGGCGGCCCACCACGCGGCACAATGAGGCGCCGACGAGGTTAGCCGTGGGCATGAAAATGAGCTCCCAGGGACCGGAAAACGGGCTGGTCAGATTACTGAGAAAGTTGCCGATCACGAACGCTGGAATCAGATGAGGTTCCCAGATCACCAGCGGTTTGAGGATCTCCGCCACCCGCAACTGCAGCGGACCGTAACTCAATGGATTGAGGACCATCGTCACGGCGGCATACAGTGCGGCGACGACGCCGATCTCCGCCAGCGCGGCCACGGGCCTCAATCGCATGAGGCTGGCTATGCGTTCTCCAGATGCGGATATCGGACGCGGCAGACCGTATGAATGCCGCCGCGGATCTTGTAGTCCAGGCTGATCTCCATCCACTTCGGCTCCACGGTAGTGACCAGGTCATCCAGCATGCGCGTGACGGCGTGCTCCTGGTAGATGCCGACGTTGCGATAGGACAGCAGATAGTACTTCAGCGAGCGCAGCTCCAGGATCTTGCCGCCGGGCAGATAGCGGATCTTCACCGTGCCGAAGTCCGGCAGCCCGGACCAGGGGCAGACGGCCGTGAACTCATCGGTCTCGATGTCGACGGCGACGTCCCGTCCAGGATACTCGTACGGGAACGTCTCCAGCGCCGCCGTGTCGATGGCGTCATACCCGGCGATATCAAACCGTCGATCTGGAACCGGCGGCGTCTCCACGATCCGAGCCATGTCGCATCCCTCCGCGCACAGTATACCATCGCCGTCAGCAAACACGCGCCGGCGACTTGTCCTGTCCCGTACGAACGCGACAGTCACATGGTGCGAACAACGCCAATGCCGCAATCACGTTCGTACGGGACCTGTTGACAACAGGCGGGCCGCACTCGTACGATGAATTCGTCCATTGGCAATGGAGGTGCTGGATGACGTACATTATCGCGGAGCCGTGCATCAATACCAAGGACCGCTCGTGCGTGGAAGTCTGTCCCGTGGACTGCATCTATGAATACGTCGAGGAAGTCGGCGCGTTCGTCGTCCCCGATCCATCCACCGGCGCCGGCGTGGACAAGCAGGTCATCCCGCGCGGCGAGGCCACGCACGTGCCTCCGGAGACAGGCATCACCAAAGAGCAGTTGAAATCGATGCTGTTCATCCATCCGGAAGAGTGCATCGACTGCGGCGCATGCGAATCGGTGTGCCCGGTGACCGCGATCTTCCCTGAGGCCAGCGTGCCAGAGCAGTGGCAAGAGTACATCAAGCTCAACTACGCGGCATTCGGGATTAAGAAGTAGTCGACCGCCCATCGACCAGTTCGAGGCCGGCCGGGGCCCGCGGCCGGTCTTCTTCATCTCTCGTGCGTCTGGCCTCTCGTCACAACGGGAATCAACCATCTGGGCGAGGGCAATGGCTCCAGCTGGCGGGTAAGGTAGAGAAGGCATCCAGACCGTGGCCAATGACGCACAGTTTCACAAGGTCCGCTGGCACGTGACGGCCAAAAGCCTGGGGGTCTCTCTGCCTCCGGGCTATCACCTGCTGGAAGCCCCGTTGCAGCTCTTCCTTTACTATGGCGATCAGGAGATCGCACGCTTCGCGCCCGGCACCGACCCCAAAGTCATCCAGCAGGAGGCTGCAGCCAACGCAGGCACCCGGCAGCCGCAGCACGGGCCGGCTGCAGGGGCCGTCGAAGATCCCATCACTGCGCTGCCGTGGTCGGTCTCGCTTCGCGGCGAGGCGGTCATGCTCGCGGGAACCAGCGATCTGCATGTGATCGTCGTGCACCTGGACGGTTTGGACACCCTGATGGATGTGTACGGCTACAAAGCCGCGCACTCGGTCCTCCGGCAGATCTCCCGCCGCATGGCCCGGCTGATGGACACCCGTGACCGGTTCACCAGGCACAGCGGGGACAAGCTGCTGATCTTCACGGTCCGGCCGCTGGACGAAATCCGAACGCTCGTGGAGATGATTCACCAGCAGGTCCAGGCCGCCAGCCTGGAAAGCGACGGCGACCGGCTGCCGCACAGCCGCATCGGCGTGGCCACGGTCGATCGGTTGACCGATCCCAACGCCGCGCCGGCCGTCATCGACGCCGTCGTCATTTCCGCGGAGGTGGCGTCCACCGGCGCTTCGGACGCTGCTGGGCAGATCCCGACTTCCCCCGAGCCTGCCGTCCCCGTCCCGCATAAGTTCCAGGCCGGAGGGGCAGATGAGCCCGCTCCGGCGGCGGAGCCCGAACCCGTGGCGGAACTTGAGCCCGCAGCAGTGGAACGTGAATCCGAGGAGGCGGTCATACCTCCGGTCCCACCCTCAGCACCTCGCCGGGAGCTCGAAACCGAACCGGTTGCTGCTGATGATGAGGATATGCCTCTTGGGCTGCCCGCCGAGGATGAAGAGACCGACGAGCCAGTCTACAGACTCCCCGCCAACGAGACGATGGCGCCGTCGCCGGAACCACCGCTGGCCGCGGATGACGAAGAAACGGCCGCTGACACTGAGGAACCTCCTGCGGGAGAAGAGATCGCCCCGCCAGCGCCTGCCGTGCCGGTTTCCACGACCGACGGAGCGGGGCGGATCCGGTTCAAGGGCGCCAGCCTCGATGTATCAGGCCTGGTGGCCACGGCGACGGTCAAGCTGGTACACGGGGATCGCGAGGTCGTCGGTCGTGCCGTCGGCCGCAACGCGCAGGAGCGCCGCCTCTTTCTGGCGGCGGAGGCCGCGGCAAGGGCGGTGACGGAATTCTTGCCTCAGGGCTACGGTATCGTCGTGCACGACATCCAGCCGGCTCCGCCGGAGGTGGGAAAGGCCCTGTGGGCGGTGGTGTTGTTCTTGACGCCGACCGGGGAAGAGTCCCTGCTGGGCATTGCGCCGATCGACGACATGGCATTCGAAGCCGCCAGCAAGGCGGTACTCAATGCGGTGAACCGCCGCGTGGGCCTGCTGTTGGGCTCTCCGGCATAGCCCATGGGGACGTTGTTGACGCGAGCGTCTGGGTAAAAAGAAAGTCACATGCGGTTGCAGGACCCCAGCCGAGGTCTGCTGAAATTGGCCCAACTGGAGAGGCTGGGAATCATCATCTGAATGCAAGGGGGGAGGAAGAGTGGCGCGAAAGCGAAAGGCAAAGGGGAAGGCGAAGAAAGGGAGAAAGACGGCCCGCAAGGCGACAAAGCGAACGGCGCGCAAGACCACTCGGCGCCAGAGCGCTCCCAAGCCCATGGAGATGCCGGGGCAGTCGCCGATGCAGACGCCGTCGCAGCCGTGGACTCCTTCCGGCGAGAGCTGGATGCCAAATCAGTAGGACTGGTCCGTTCGCCTCTTTTGGGTGAGGATCCCGATGCCGGGGTCCTCACATTTTTCCGGCGCCGTGTGCTCCCTGCGTCCATTCTGGGTGACTACGCGTTCGTTACACCGGGCAAGAATAATGCTACCAGTCGACCACCACACCGGACCAAGGGGGAAAGACCAATGAGAGGACTCATCGCAGGAGCAATCGTGCTCGCCTTGATCGCCTTCGTCACCGGCGCGGCCACAGCCGAGAGCAGCGCGGACGCGGCGAAGAAGCAGCTGCAGACGGCGATGTTCCACGCGGGGGAACTGGCTCAACGCGGCAACGTGGCCGCCACGTCGTTGATGCACCTGCAGCACGTCATGAACTGCCTGGAGGGCCCCGGTGGCAAGAACTTCCGGTCCGCCGTCGGCAACCCATGTCAGGGACAGGGCGGCGGAGCCATCGTTGACCTGAAGGCTGCCGTCGAAGCGGGTGCCAACGGCGCAGCCAGGGCGGCACGGCATACCAGAGCTGCGCACGACATGACCGCCAACGTCCTAGGATACGTGAAGGGGGGCGCCGCCTTTACCGAAGTCGACGCCATTCAGCCCTGGGCAAAGCAAATCGCGGCACAACTCAAATTAGCGGTGGACGCGCTGCGATAACGAAGGCACTGTCGTTCGTCTGAGCAGAGACGGGGGCAATCCCCCGTCTCTGTATTTTCATCAGGACTGTCGAACGCAGAACACAGAACGCAGCAGGCAGAAAACACCAATTACTCTTGGTACGCTCTGCAGGCCGGCACCTCGGTCCCTCACGCCCGGTGGAAGGGACGGCGACACAGAGCGGGAATCAACAGTCTCACCGGTATGCAACGCAAGGCAGGTCGGGGGTGACGGGCGTGGGGCTGCGGGGAACGTCCGGCAAAGCCGGTTTGCTCAAGAACGTTCAGCTCTTTCAGGGGCTCTCCGAGCGACAGCTCCAGCAGATCGCCCGTCTGGCCGATGAGATGGACGTGCCGGCGGGAAAGGTGCTGGCCCGCGCCGGGGAGACAGGTCATGAGATGTTTGTCATCGTGGAAGGCCAGGCGAGCGTCACAACCAGCCAGAGGCGCACCCTGCAACTCGGGGCAGGCGACTTCTTCGGGGAGATGAGTTTGCTCGACGGCGGTCCTCGCTCCGCGACAGTGGAAGCCGCCACGCCGATGCGCCTGCTGGTCATCGGTCAGCGGGAGTTCTTCTCACTGCTGGCCGAGGCCCCGCTCATCTCCAAGGGCATCATGCGAACGCTCTCCCAGCGTCTGCGCAAGGCTGACGCCGCGTTCTCGACGTGCACTTGACTACTGACCGAACAGCGTCTTCGCTTCCCTGGCGAACGCCGTGACCAGCCGCACGACCTGCTCGAAATCATCCAACCACATCAGGCTGACCGGCGAGTGGATGTAGCGGACCGGGATGGAGACGACGCCGGCCAGCACTCCCGCCCGGCTGGTCTGAATGGCGCCGGCGTCGGTGCCGCCGAAGAGGGGCAGCTTGAGCTGGTACCGGATCTCATGCCGCTGCGCCAGGGCCTCTAGCGCGCGCACCATGCGCTGGCTGACGATCGAGGACTGGTCCGCAAGTGTGATGGCTGCGCCCTTGCCCACACCGGCGGGTTGTCGAGGCGGGGCCACACCCGGGACGTCGGCAGCGACCGTGGCCTCCACTGCCAGCGCCACCTGAGGATCGATTTGAAACGCGGCCGTGCGGGCCCCGCGCAGGCCGGTCTCCTCGCTGACCGCGAAGTTCATGACCAGGGTAGCTTCCGGCGTGGTCCCGGCCAGCTCCTCCAGCACCTTCACCAGCACGGCGCAACCGGCGCGGTCGTCAAACGCCTTCCCCAGGACCCACCCTTCGCGGACCACTTCGAACGAATGCCCCAGGACCACCGGGTCGCCGACGCGGATGCCCAGGCCGGCGGCCTGGTCCGCCGACGACGCCCCCACGTCGATAAACAACGACTCCAGCGGAATAGGCTTGTCCCGCTCTTCGCTCTTGAGGATATGCGGCGGCTGGCTCCCGATCACGCCCCGCACCTTGCGGCCGTCGCGGGTGCGGACCATGACCGCCTGCGCCGGGAGGATCCGCGTGTCCCACCCGCCCAGGGTCGCGAAATGGAGAAATCCCCTCTCGTCGACATAATTGACGATCAGACCGATCTCATCGAGGTGCGCATCCAGCATCACGGTAAACCCCGACCCGCCCCGCCGCGTGACCAGGAGGTTCCCGAGTACGTCGGTGCGGATCTCGTCGGCGTACGGCTGCACCAGCGTCCGCAGCGTCTCCCGGGCCTCGTCTTCAAAACCGGTCACCCCAAACGCATCCGACAGCGTCTGCAACAGCCGCAGCGTCTCCACGCCACCATCACTCCTGTCACCCCGCGAAATGCCACGACCATTTCGCGGGGACCCCGACTCTCCTGCGTGACGTGTGCTTTTCTCCTGGTCGCCCGCGCGTCCCTGTTGTTCGGATCTTGTTCCGCCCAGAGGCGGCCGTTACACTGACCCTATGGCCGTAGAGTCATCCACGCGCTGCCCACAGTGCGGCACCAGCAACCCGCCGCAGGCGCAGTTTTGCATGCAGTGCGGGACTCTCCTGCAGGGAACCGGCGCGGCTGAACGCCGTGTCGTCACCGTGTTGTTCGCCGACCTCGTAGGCTCGACCCGGCTGACCAAGCAGCTGGATCCCGAGCCGATGCGCACGCTGATCGCCCGCTTCTTTGCGGCGATGCGCGAGGAGATCGCCCGGTATGGCGGGACGATCGAAAAATTCATCGGCGATGCGGTGATGGCTGTCTTCGGGATGCCGGCGGCGCACGAGGACGACCCGGAGCGGGCGTTGCGGGCGGCCCTGGCCATGCAGCGCCGGATGGTCAGCCTGAACGCGGATCTGGAGACCGACCTGCACCTCCGCATCGCCATCGCCACGGGCGAAGTCGTCGCCGACCTGCTGGCGGCCGCGGCCGGACAGTTCATGGTCACCGGCGAGGTCGTCAACTTCGCCGCGCGCCTGCAGACCCAGGCCCCCCCAGACGGGATCGTGATGGACGAACGCACATGCGAGGCCACGCGCCACGCCATCGCCTACGAGATGCTGCCGCTGGTGGAAAGCGCGGAGTTTGGGGCGCGGCCCAGGTTCCGCGTCATCGGCCTCACCAACAAGCCCCCCACGAGGCGGCTCCAGGCGGAGATGATCGGCCGCGACGAGGAGATGCAGTTTCTGCAGGCACTGTATCGCCGCGTGGTGGAGGGCCGGCACCCGCACCTGGTCACGGTGATCGCCGCGGCCGGCATCGGCAAAACCCGGCTGGTGGAGGAGTTTCTGCAGCGCCTTACGCATCACGACCCGCCTCCCCATGTCCTGCGCGGCCGCTGTCCCGCCTACGGCGAAGGGCTGACGTACTGGCCGCTGCTGGAGATGTTGAAGCAGGAGTGCGACATCACGGATTACGATCCCGTTCCCGTCGCCGGGCAGAAGCTGCACGACGCCGTCCTGCGCGTCTGCGAACCGGTGCTGGGACGCGACGAGAGCGAGATGGTCGCGGACGACCTGGCCACCATGGCGGGCACGGAGATCCCGCGGGATTACAACACGCTGTGGAAGACCAGGCTGGCCCGTCTCAAGACGCTGGCGGAGGGCCGTCCCGTGGCGGTCCGGGATCCCAGCGTAGGCAGCGAGACGCGCCACAGCAGTGAGGTGGTGCTGCATGCGCTGCGCGGTTTTCTGTATGCCAGGGCCCGCAACGAACCACTGGTCCTCGTCTTTGAGGACCTGCATTGGGCAGAACAGAGCCTGCTGGAATTGCTGGAACGGCTCACCGCGCGCGGTGGTGAGGCCCCGCTGCTCATCCTCTGCCTGGCCCGGCCGGATCTGTTGGAACGGTATCCCACCTGGGGCATGCGGGGGCGTGAGCACACGGCGCTGACGCTGTCACCGCTGTCGCCGGCTCACAGCTCGCGGCTGATCACCGGGGCCCTGCGCGGGGCCGTCCTGCCGGCGGACGTCCGTGATGCGGTGCTCGCGCGCGCGGAGGGCAATCCGTTTTTCTTGGGTGAGATCATCAGCCGGCTGATTGACGAAGGCAGCCTGGTGCATGAAGGCGGGAAGTGGAAATGGGTGTCCCAGTCATTAGACATCCGCATTCCCGATACCATCCAGGCGCTGCTGCTGTCCCGGCTGGACCTGCTCTCACCGCTGGAAAAGCGAGTGATCCAGGACGCTTCGGTGGTCGGCCGGACTTTCTGGCCCGGGGCGATCAGCGCCATTGATTCCCTGGCTCCCGGCGAGACGGCGGCGGCGCTGACCCGGCTGACCGAGCGCGATCTGGTCGAGGAACGACCGGCTTCCTCGCTGGCCGGCGAGCCTGAGTTTGCGTTCAACCACGCCCTGATCCGCGAAGTGGCCTACTCCACGCTGCCCAAGGCCGCCCGGAGTGACCACCACCGCCGGCTGGCCACCTGGCTTCAGGAGCGTGCGGTCGACCACGGCGAGGAGTTCCTGGAGATCCTCGCCCATCACCGTGAGCACGCCTGGCGGTATCGCTTCGAAACGGGCGAGCGCGCAGACGACCTGGCACGTGATGCGATTGACGCGCTGCGGCGTGCCGCCAGCCGGGCCACGGCGCTGGGCACCCTGCCTGAGGCGCGCCGTCTGTACGAACGGGCGCTGACGATCGTGCGCAGTGCCGGACTGCATGCCGACGCGACGCTGTACGCCGAGCTGCTGACCGATCACTCTGACGTGGTCAAGTGGATGTCCGCCCCGGCGACGGTGTTTGCCAGCACGGAAACTGTGCTGCAGCTGGCGCAGCACATCGGCCGCGATGACCTGCTGGCCCGCGCCTGGTTGAACAGGGCATTCGCCGAGTATGACAAGAACAATCTGCAGACCGCGGAGTCCGCACTGTACAACGCCCGGGAGTTGTTCGAACGGCTAGCCGACCGGCAGGGGGAAGCGGAAGCGTATGAGCTGCTGGGCATCATCACCCACTCTCTGCGCGGCCGGCTGTCCAAAGCCCAGACGGCATACCGCAAGGCGCTGCAGCTCTATGAGGCCATGGGCGAAGGCAAGGGAGCCGCGCGCACCACGGCGTTCCTGGGCCGTGCGTTGCTGGATGCCGGTGAACTGGCGCAGGCGAAATCTCTGCTCCTGAACGCCCTGGGGCTGGCGCGCACGCATCACGAGCGCATCAGCGAAGCGCGGAGCCTCATCGCCCTGGCCATCGTCGAGCACCTGGCCGGCGACCCCATCGCGTGCGTGAGCAACTTCACCGGTGCGATCGCTATCTGGCAGCAACTCGGCGACGGCGTTGGGGAGGCGTATACGCACCGCCACCTCGGGATGCACCTGCTGCGGCGCGGCAAGGTGGACGAGGCTGAGCGAGAGATTCAAACTGCCCGCCAGCTGCTCCACGAGCACGGCACAGTGGAGGACTCTCCATTCCTCCTGCGGAGCCTGGCTGAAATCTACCTCGCCAGGGGGGATCTCGCGCGGGCCGCCGAGTATGCGGAACGGGCAGTGACCACGCTGGAAGCAGCGGAAGATGAGGTTCCGCAGGCGACCCATCGGGTGACCCTGGGGCGCGTCCGCGCGGCACAAGGCCGTGCGGAAGAAGCCGAAACACTGTTCACGCAAGGCCTGGAGATCCTCGCGGGGCAAAACCAGGAGTATCGCTTCGACCTGGCGGTGTCCCTGCTGAAGTACGGCGAGGCGCTTCAGCTCATGCAGTCGCCGCGGCGCGCGCAGGAGGTCCTGCAGCAGGCACGCTCGCTGTTCGCCCAGATCGGCGCATCGAACTTCGTCCGAGAAGCGGACGCCAAACTCGAACTTGTAAGAGCGTAGATCAAACTACACAATCCACACAATCTACACAACCTACACAATTACCTACAGTGCAATCCGTGACGGGTTACTTGCGCATGTGATTGTGTAGATTGTGTAGGTCGTGCAGGTCGTGTAGCTTTAGATTCGCTTCCAATCCCAAAGTATCTCTTTCGCCGCGTTATGCCCCGGGGCGCCCATGACCCCGCCGCCGGGATGAGCCCCCGCTCCGCACAGATATAATCCGGCCACCGGCGTACGATAGCGAGCCCAGCCGGGAACCGGTCGCAGGAAGAACAGGCGGTCCGGCGTCATCTCGCCGTGAAAGATGTCCCCGCCCGTCAGTGAGAACTCCCGCTCGAGATCGACAGGGGTGAGGACCTGCCGGTGCACGACGATGTCACGCATGTTCGGCGCATATTGCGCAATCGTCTCCAGGACCCGGTCGGCGTAGCTCTCTTTCCGCTCATCCCACGAGCCATCGGTCAATCTGTACGGCGTGTACTGCACAAAGACGGAGATGATGTGCTTGCCCGGTGGGGCCAGCGATGGATCGTAGATCGTGGGAATCGTGAGCTCCGCAAAGGGATGCGCCGACGGCCGCCCCTCCCTCGCGTCCTGCCAAGCTTGATCGATGTACTCGATGGAGGGACCGATGTGAATCGTCGCCCGATGCTCGGGCCCGATGCCGCCGGTGCGGCCCGTGCCCGGCGCGGCGCGGAACTGGGGTAGGCCGTCGGTGGCCAGGTTGATCTTCATCGCCACCCCGTCCATCCGGATGCCGTGCACCTCGCGCACAAACTCGGCCGGAAGGGCATCC
>VBAI01000104.1 GCA_005882295.1 Candidatus Segetimicrobium genomatis
TGCCCGAGATCTTTCAGTACAGTTTCATGGTACGCGCGCTGGCCGCAGGGCTGATGATCGGCACCATCGCCCCGACGATCGGCGTGTTCCTGGTGCTGCGCAGGCTCAGCCTGATTGCCGACACGCTGGCTCACGTGGCCCTGGCCGGTGTCGCGCTCGCGCTCCTGACAGGGATTCCCCCGGTGGCGGGCGCACTCGGCGTGGCGTTGCTCGGCGCGGTGGGGGTCGAGCGGTTGCGGGTCTCAGGCCGCCTGTACGGAGACGCCGCGCTGGCCATCTTCCTCTCCGGCGGCCTCGCGTTGGCCGTCGTGCTGATCGGTCTGTCCGGTGGCTTTACCGTAGATGTGTTCTCCTACTTGTTCGGCAGCATCACCGTTGTGCAGCCGCGCGATCTGTGGGTCATCCTGGTGCTGGGAATGGTGGTGCTGGGTACCGTGGCGCTGCTGTACAAGGAACTGTTCGCAATTACCTTCGACGAAGAAGCTGCCCGGGTTCAGGGTGTGCCGGTAGATAGCCTGAATCTCCTCGTGACGGTCCTGGTGGCGACGACCGTGGTCGTTGCCATGCGAGTGGTGGGCGTTCTGTTGACGAGCGCGCTGGTGGTGATTCCGGCCGCCACATCGTTGCGCCTGGCCCGGAACTTCCGCGGCGCGCTGCTGATCGCCGTACTGGCCGCTCTGACCTCCGTCGTTGCGGGCATCGTGCTGGCGTTTTATTTGAACATTGCCGCCGGCGGGGCCATCGTGGCCTGCGCCATTCTCCTGTTCGCGGCGAGCGCACCGCTGGTGCGGCGGCCATGATCGCGGCGCACACGCCCCGGACCGTGTCGGCCGCACTCCTCGTTGCTGCCCTTGTGTTCGGAGGGACGCGCGTGGTCTCAGCGCAAGAACCGACCGAGGCTGTGCCGCCGGATCAGTTCTTCCGCGGTACAGTGGTTGAGGTGCTGGAGGAACGCGTCGGCGAGGTCGTGGGCGCTCCCCAGCTGCAACAGGTGGTCGTGGTGGAGCTCGCTGTAGGTGGTGGGACGAAACAGCGGGTCCGCGCGGAGTTTGCCGCCGTGGCGGCCGCAGGCACCGGGCAAGCTCTGCGCGTGGGTGACGCCGTCATCGCTGTCAAATCTCCGCCCCCTGACCAGAGTTACTTTGTCGTGGACCGCGATCGCAGCCGGCCCCTCATCTTTCTCGCCGTTGCGTTCTTTGCGCTCGCCGTCCTGCTGGGCCGCCTGCGAGGGGCGACATCGTTGCTGGGGTTGGCAATCACGGTGGCGGTGATCGTAGGGTTCGTGGTCCCCAGTATCGTGGCGGGTGCCAGTCCGTTGTTCGTCAGCATCTTAGGGGCGCTGGCGATCGCGGTCGCGTCTATCTACCTCGCCCACGGGTTCAGCAGGAGGACCACGATCGCCGTCGCCAGCACCCTGATCACCCTGACACTGTCAGCCTTCCTGGCCGCCGCGGCGGTGTCACTGGCGCGGCTCTTCGGCTCCGGAACGGAGGAGGCGTCGTACCTGCAGCTAGGTTTGCTGAAGCAGGTCAACCTGCGCGGGCTTCTGCTGGGCGGCATCATTCTTGGGGCGGTGGGTGTGCTGGATGATATCACCACCGGTCAGGCTGCCGCCGTTGATGAGATCCACAAAGCGAACCCAGCGCTGCCGGTCCGGGAATTATACTGGCGCGGGCGTTCTGTGGGAACGGAGCACATCACCTCGCTCGTCAACACCCTGTTCCTGGCTTACGCCGGCGCCTCCCTTCCACTGTTCATTCTCTTTACCGTCAACGGAGCCCAGCCGCTGTGGGTCACGCTGAGCAGCGAGTTTATCGCGGAAGAAATCGTCCGGACGATCGTCGGCAGCATTGCACTGATCCTCGGTGTGCCCATCACAACCCTGATGGCGGCGTACGTGCTCGGGCGTCAGTGAGCGCGAACGTCACCTACTGCCGCAGGTACCGTCCGAACCAGGCCACCGCGCGCTGCCAGGCGTCTTTCGCCGACACGTCGTGGTATCGCTCACCGGTGTCATTGAAGAAGGCGTGGTTGGCGCCGGGATAGATGACGATCTCGTGGGTGATGCCGGCGCGCTGCATCGCCTCGCGAATCGCCGGGATGCCCGCATCGATGCGTGTGTCCAGCTCGCCGTAGATCGCCAGCACCGCCGCTTTGATCTTCGGCACGTCCTCAAGCGGCGGGTTCGGTCCGTAGAACGGAACCGCCGCACGGAGGCTCGGGTTGCTGGTGGCCAGCCGCCAGGTCATTCCGCCGCCGAAGCAAAAGCCCACCGCGCCGATGCGGTCCCTGCGCACGCTGGGCAGGCCCTGCAGATAGGTGACGCCGGCGTTGAGCATGGCCACGAGTTGCTCGGGCGGGGTGCGGCCCAGGATGGCGGTCACCTGCGCCAGGTCGGAGTATTTTGCGGTGCCGCCTTCGGCAGAGGCCAGATCCACGGCCAGGGCGACGTAGCCCAGTTTGGCCAGCCGCCGGCACACATCTTTGAAGTGTTCCAGCAGCCCGCGGTTTTCATGGATGACAATGATCCCAGCCGCCGGGCCCTTCAACTTAGGGCGCGCCAGGTAGGCGGAGATGGTCACGGTACCCATCGGGAACGTCACCATCCCCCCTTCCAGCGCGGGATCGTCGGGAGGGACCGTTACGCCCAACGCCTGCGCGACGGCACTCCGCCCTGAGCCGCCCGGGCCGGCCTGGGGAACCGGTGTGCCCGCGGAAGCCGCTGCGACCTCCTGCAGTGTCGCGGTGACGCCCAACTGGCTCAGGACGGGCAGAGCCACAGCCGTCCCGCCGGCCATCAGCGCGACGCGCCGGAGAAACTCCCGCCGGTTTAGCCGTCCATCCTCGTAGTCCTCCGCCCATTCTTCGACGATGTAGCGTTCGAGGTCACCCATGCGACACGCTCCTCTCTGCGATTCGCCTGGCGCAGATGTACCTGAGGCCTGTCACAATTCGGTCTCCACGTCCGCTGTGGCGGGTGATCCGGGCCGTTTGGGTACAATGGTGAGAGAAGATGGTGGAGGTGAAGTACCCGTGCCGGCCGTGGGCCGTCTGACGACCTCCGATTTGCAGTTTATTGTCACAACGCTGCTGCCCGATGTCGATCCCTCTGTGGCCGTGACGGTGCTGCGCCGTGACCCGGACCGGGTGGAGGAGCTGCTCGACGACGAGCGGCTCTTCAAGCGCCTCCGGTCCGAGGACGCGCTGGTGAGGGTCTCCCCCTGGCTGCTGTTCACCGTGCTGCTCCGCCGGGTGCGCCGGGAACTGAGGGCCCTGCCGTACACCGTGGAACAGCGGGGCGGGGAACGCGTGGCTGTGTTCGACGCGGAGCGTGCCGGTGCCCTGCTGGGCGACCGGGAGATCCAAGACTACCTGATCGAGCTTCTGGTCTCATTCACGCGGACGGATAGCCTCTCCCTCGAGGTCGAGGAGGCCGGGCGCCTCCGCCGACGCCGTTTCAGCGATCTGAGCAGCGAGGACATGATCGCCCTGGCGGCGCTGATGCCCGAGGACCTGCGGTTTCCCATTCTGCGCCGCGTCGCCGACATCGCGCTGTTCGTGACCGGGATCTTTCCCGAACATGCCGAGCCGTTCCACCGGCAGCCGGGATCGCCTTCGTCCCCCGGGCTTCGATGGCGGTTCCGCCGGTCGCTGGAAGAGTACGAGGATGAGGGCCGCCGCTTCTACCGGCTGGCCGCACGGCACGAGGTCGCCCGGCGCACCGGCATGACGCGTGCCCTGGATGCTCTGGCAGAAATGTTCCCCGTGGCCCGCAAGCCGCTCAATGTGCTGGCCTCGCAGTACATCAGCACCAGCCGGCTGCTGCTGTTCAGCGACGCCTTCTGACACTGTTCCCGTCCCGCCCGCGGTGGGCGCACCGCCGTCTGTACGAGATCTGGGACCTCGTCTGGCGCATCATACATGATATAGGCACCCACTCGCAGACGCCTGCAGCCGGCGGTCGGGCTCGCAGGAGGAGCGGGTTCTCGCGCGGAACAGGGTGGGTCCGGGAGAGGTGGTATAGGGAAGGCACTCCACGGGAACGGCAGGTGGTGGACGTACGTTGAGGTAGCGCATGAAACTCGTCGCGGCCGCTCTCGTGGCGGTGGCCGCGTCCTGGATGCTGGCGGGCTCTGCCGCCGGCCAGGCCGCGGAAGTCAGGGTTGTCGTCAACGGCGTCGACGTTCCCCTCGCCGTGCCTGCCGTTGTCTTCAATGGGCAGGTCATGGCTCCCATGTCCGGGCTCTTTGAGCCCATGGGGGCCATTGCCGCGTACTACGAAACCGATCGCTCCATCGTGGTCACCAACCGCGTGCGGACCACCCTCGTTCTCTGGCTGAACGAGACGGCGGTGCTTGTCAACGGCCAGCCCCAGTCTCTCCCGGTGGCTCCGGCCCTGCTCGGGTCGGAGGTGTTCGTCCCGGTGCAGGCGACGTTCGCCTTGCTGGGAGCGTGGGCCAGATTCGACGAGGCCGAGCGCGCCGTGTTTGTCAACTCCCAGATCACGGGGATCACCCCGCAGGTCGCCTCCGGCGCCCTGCAGGTCTCCGTGGACGCCACCGGCCCCGTGCAGGTCGAGACGAACGTGCTCAGCAATCCCGACCGGCTGGTCGTAGACTTCATCAATGCCACCTTGCGCACGCAGGGACGGCAGTACGCGGTCGGCGAAGCCGGCGTGGACCGCATCCGCACCGCGCAGTTCCAGGTCAAGCCGTTCATCTCGCGGATGGTCTTCGATTTGAACCAGCCCGTGGAGATCAGCATCACCTCCGCGCCGACCAGTTATCTCGTTACGCTCCAGGTGCGGCCGAGAGGCGCTGCGCCATGGCAGGCCGCCGGGAACGGGCCGAACGCCTCCCCGCTCACCCCCGCTGGCCCGGTGAAGGTGACGGCCGTCGGTTTCCAGTCCGATGGCCAGGCGGGCCGCATTACCGTGGACAGCACCGGCCCGATGGAGTACAAGATTCGGGAGTTTGCGTTCCCCGACCGCCTGGCTATCGACATGCAGAATGCCGTGTTCATTCCCGTCAAGCGCGAGATCAGCGTCGATGGGACATCGGTCGTGTCGATCCGCGCGGCGCAGTTTACCGCCCGGCCGCCGGTGACCCGCATCGTGGTCACCCTGAAACGAAAACTCAACTACGTCGTCAACCGGTCGGCGGGCCAGCTGACCGTTGACCTGAACACGAATATGGCCGCCCGCGGGCACCTGGTGGCGATCGATCCAGGACACGGCGGCCAGGATCCAGGCGCGATCGGGCCGAGTGGATTGCGCGAGGCCGACGTGGTACTCGACATCGCGATGCGCGTGCGCGATCTCCTCGCCCGCGACGGGATCCGCGTGCTGCTGCTTCGCGACAGCGACGCGACCGTGGATCTGGAGGACCGGCCGCGCCTGGCCCGCGAGGGCGGCGCCACACTCTACGTGAGTATTCATGCCAATGCCTCGCCGCGCGCGGCCGTCAACGGCACGGAGACGTTTTACCTGACCCCGCAAAGCCTCGTGCTGGCACAGATGATCCAGGATGAACTCGGTGTGGTTCTGGGGATTCCCAGCCGGGGCATTAAGACCGCGAACTTTGTGGTCCTCCGCGACAACGAGATGCCGGCGGTGCTGGTGGAGACGGCATTCATCTCCCATGCCGACGACGAACTCCGGCTGCGCGACCAGGCCTTCCGCCAGCATGTGGCCGAGGCCGTGCATCACGGCATCGCCCGGTTCCTGGCGATCTACCCGGTGCCCCAGCAAGCCCCTTGAAGCTCACCATCCTTGGTAAGTGGTCTCCGTATCCGCCCGCCGGCGGCGCCTGCCCTGGCTACCTGGTCGAGGCAGACGGCGTGCGGATCCTGCTGGATTGCGGCTCCGGGACCGTCAGCAGCCTGCATCGCGTCGGCACGGCGTTCGATCTCAACGCGATTGTGATTTCCCACCTGCACCCAGATCACTTCACCGACATCTACCCGCTGCGCAACGAGCTGGCCTACGGCCGGCTGCCCGATCCGCCGGCGCCCTCCGTGCCGCTGTTCGCGCCGGCCGGTGCGGCCGGGTATCTGGCTGCCTGTTTGCCGAAGCCGGAGTCACGCCAGGAGTTCACCGCCGGGTTTTCGTTCCGCCCCCTGGAAGACGGCGTTGGCGCCGTCGGCCAGGTCCGGTTGCGGTTTGTGATGACGTCCCATCCGATGCCCTGCCACGGAGTCGAGGTCAGCGCCGGCGGCCGGCGTCTGGTGTACAGTGCCGACACCGGACCGTGCGAGGCGCTGGAGCGTCTCGCCGCCGGGTGCGACCTGTTCCTCTGCGAATCCACACTGCTGGAAGGCGATGAGCACCTCGCCGGGCGGCTCGGCCACCTCAGCGGCGGCATGGCCGGTGCCGCCGCCCAGCGCGCGGGTGTCAAACGCCTGCTGCTGACTCACTTTTTCACACCCCGGCATGCGGTCAAGGAGTCGTCCGCGGCAGCAGCGAAACTGTTCGGCGACGTCCGGGTTGCCGATGAAGGTGTCACCTACGAGGTGTGAGCGGGATGCCCCGCCCAGATGGTCGCCGGCCGGATGAACTCCGGCCGGTCAAGATTACTCGCCGCTATCTGAAATACGCCGAGGGATCGGTCCTCATCGAGTTAGGGGATACCCGCGTGGTCTGCGCCGCGAGCATCGAAGAGCGGGTGCCACAGTGGCTGCGGGGGGCGGGGCAGGGGTGGATCACGGCAGAATACGGGATGATTCCTCGATCCACGCAGGAGCGCAATCCCCGCGATGTGCACAGGTCGGGGGGCCGGGTGCAAGAGATCCAACGTCTGGTCGGGCGCTCGCTGCGGGCGGCCGTCGACATGGAGAAACTCGGTGAGCGGACGATCTGGATCGATTGCGACGTCATCCAGGCAGATGGGGGCACGCGGACCGCGGCGATTACCGGCGCGTTCGTGGCGCTGGTCGATGCGCTGCATGTGTTGCGCTCCACCGGGATGATTACCGTCTGGCCGGTGCGGGAGTTTCTCGCCGCCACCAGCGCAGGGTTCGTGGAGGGGCAGGCGGTCCTGGACCTCAGTTTTGCCGAAGACTCCCGCGCCCGTGTGGACATGAATGTGGTGATGACAGAGATGGGGCGGATCGTCGAAGTGCAGGGGACGGCAGAAGGGTTGCCCTTCACCCGCGACGAGATGCTGCAGCTGCTGGGTCTTGCCGAGCAGGGGATCCGCCGGCTGATCACCCTCCAGAAAGACGCTCTTCAAGACATTCCCTCAGCCGTCAGACGCTAACTGCGCGGGAGCGCCGACCGACGTGGCCAGAACGTCCCGCAGAGTTCGGCCCGCTCGTGCGCGCACCCGGCGCGCCAGACCGTCGCGCGTCCATGCCATTCCGCCGACGCCGGCCCCCAGCATGCTGGAGGTGGTCCTGGCGACCCGCAATCCAGGCAAAGTGCGCGAGCTTCTCGATCTGCTGCGGGATCTTCCGCTGCAGGTGTACACGCTGCAGGCCTTCCCCCAGATCCGGGACCTGCAGGAAGATGGGTTGACCTACACGGAGAACGCGATCAGCAAGGCCCTGACCGTGGCGCGCCTGACACGCCGCGTGGCGGTGGCCGACGACTCAGGGATCGAGATCGACGCGTTGCAGGGAGCTCCGGGGCCGCACTCTCGGCGGTTCCTGGGCGAGGGGATCTCGGATACGGCCCGCAACGCGCGGATCCTGAAACTCATCGCGGGGGTGCCGGCGAAGTCACGCACCGCCCGGTACCGTGCGGTGGTGGCCGTGGCCACACCGGAGGGCACGGCGCGTACGTTTGAAGGGATCTGTGAAGGGCAGATCGCCGCCGCCCCGCGCGGATCGCACGGCTTCGGGTACGATCCCATCTTTCTTGTCCCGGAGTACGGCAAGACGATGGCCCAACTTCCCATGACGATTAAGAATCGGATCAGCCATCGCGCCCAGGCTATGGCCGCCGCGCGGGTCTATCTCCGGCAGCTAGCGAACCCGGAGCGACAGACGATCTTGGATCCTGGATCTTAGAGGCGTCGCTCGAGGAGTTGTGGTTTCGCCAGGAGCTCGCGCCAGGCATCCTTCCGTGTTCGCATCAGCACGGGAACGGTCGTCAGGTTGAACTCTAAAGGATCCACCTTGTGCCCAAGCTCCTTCCACGTCAGCGGCAGGGAGACGGTAGCCTCCGGTGTCGGCCGCACGCTGTACGCGCTGGCCAGCGTCGCCCCCAGCCGGTTCTGATTGTAGTCGAGGAAGACCTTGCCCACCCGCTGCTCGGCCGCCCACGCGGTCGTGACCTTGCCTGGGTGGAGGCCTTCCAGATACTGCGTGACGGTTTTGGCGAAGGCGTGGGTCTGCTCGAACGTGTACCGCCGCACGATCGGGACGAACAGGTGCAGGCCGGTCTTCCCTGACGTCTTCACGAATCCGTCCAGCTTGAGCCGTTTCAACACGTCTCGCAACAGGAGCGCGGCCTCCACGGCCGCGTCGAACCCGCGCCGGGAGTAGTCAGGGTCCTTCTCTCCTTTGCGCTGCGGCAGTTTGTTGTCGGGGAAGAGGTACGGATCGATGTCGAAGACCACGTAGTCTGGGCGGTTCAGCGTGCTGTCGCGCAGCGCCTGCTCTGAAGCGGCGAACGCGGTTCCCGCCGTACCGGCACGCTCCGCGCGCCTGATCGGGGTGGTGCGGCTGAACCAGGTGTGAACCTCGATGTTGGCGAGCTGTGCCAGCCAGGCCAGCGTGTCCGGATTGTTACAGAGGGGGGCGACCAGCGTTTTCTTCTCGCTCTCAGTCCAGATGCGAACCGTCTCCACAAATGGCGGGGCGTCTGGGTAGTCTTTCTGGTAAAAGCTCTCGCCGGTGATGCCGTTGGGGAAACGGCGCAGGGTGACGGGTCGGTCGCGCAGGTGCGGGAGGATGTGGGGGCCCACCTCCAGGTAGTAGCGGATCAGGTCCCCTTTGGTGTACCCGCGCTGCGGCCAGAAGATTTTTTCCAGGTTGGTGAGCTCGACGCCGGCCGGTGCGCCGGGGAGCTGGTCCGCGGACTCCCGGCTCTCCGGCCTCGGACCCGGAGGCTGGGGCGCCTGCGCCGGCGCGATGATGGCGCGATCCGGCACTTCGCGCCTGACGTCGCGGGCCGGCTTGTCCATCCGCCGCCCCTTGTACACGGGCACCCGCAACAGCCCGTCATTCGTCCATCCCGCATACTCCACTTCCACGACCAGCTCGGGGCGGACCCAGGTCACCGCCTCATTGGATGGAGGAACCTGGGCGAACGGGCACGCCGTTTCCAGTCGCGCCTGCAGCAGGGGCATCAACCGCCGGAGCTCGGCGTCGGTGAAGCCACCGCCGCAGTGCCCGATGTATTGGAGACG
Organism: Candidatus Segetimicrobium genomatis; assembly: GCA_005882295.1. GTDB lineage: Bacteria > Sysuimicrobiota > Sysuimicrobiia > Sysuimicrobiales > Kaftiobacteriaceae > Telluricultor. Next base: position 9,351 of record VBAI01000104.1, read on the forward strand.
GCCGCCCCCATCGTACACCCCAAGCAGCACCGCGCCGAAGGTGTTCGCCCGCGCCCCCCGGCCGCGGGTGAATCCTCCGACCACGGCCTCCATCCGCTGCGTGACTTTGATCTTGAGCCAGCTCTTCGCCCGCTCGCCCGGCCGGTAGGGCGCGTCGCGGCGCTTGGCCATGATGCCCTCCACGCCCAATTCTTGCGCAGCTCGATAGAACGCCACCCCGTGCTCGGCCACGACCTCCGACATGCGGATCACCGCGCTGGGACGGAGCACCGCGTCGAACAGCAGACGGCGGTCGGTGAGCGGCCGGTCGAGCATCCGGTGGCCGTCGAAGTACAGGATATCGAAGGCGTAGTAGGCGATGACCGGCGCCCGGTTGGGCCCGCGTCCATTCACTTCCTGGAGGCGAGATTGCAGCAGCTGGAAGTGTGCCCGCCCAGCGTCGTCCAGGGCGACGATTTCCCCGTCCAGGATCGCGTCTGGCAGATCCTGCGCGTAGAGGGCTTCCACGACCTCCGGGAACTGGGCGTTGAGCGTCATCCCGCCCCTGCTGCGGAGCGTGACTTCGCGCCGTGGACCGTTGCGGCGAAGGAACGCGATCGCGCGCACGCCGTCCCATTTGATTTCGAACAGCCACGCCGGATCGTCAAACGCCGCGTCGACCAGGGTGGCCAGCATGGGCTTCATGTCGCGCGGGTATGGATCCTTTCCCGGCTTGTCGAGCTTCAGGGCTTTACGCGCACTTCGAGCCGCGCGAACTCGATGTGCGCTCTTCGTGGCGCTCTTACTCTCTTTCTGCGATCCCTTGTTTCCTGACTGCCACTGGGCTTGTCCATCCGCTCGAATTTGCTCGATGCTGCGCCCCGTTTTCACCGAGGTGGAGGGTTCCGGGAGGGTCCAGCCCTCGACCGCGTCGGGGTCGCGTTTCTTGAACATCAACCACTGGACCTCGCCGCCCATTCTGGTCCGGACCAGGTGGAACTCGCCACGCAGTCTGCGCCCCCGCAGGATGAGGGTGAGCTTCCCGTTCGCGTAGGCCTGTTCGGGATCGCCTTCGAGCACGTCGTACGTGCCCAGATCCCAGACCATGACCGCCCCCGCGCCGTAGTTCCCCTCAGGGATGACTCCCTCGAACTCCATGTACTCCAGCGGGTGGTCTTCGACCGGAACCGCAAGCCGTTTCTCGCTGGGGTCATATGTTGGGCCTTTCGGAACCGCCCACGACTTCAACACCCCGCCCATCTCTAACCGGAAGTCCCAGTGCCGCCTGGTGGCGTGATGCTCCTGGACGACAAATCGCAGGACCTGGGCGCGCGGTCCCCTCCGGGGCGGCTTGGGACGGCCCGCGGGCTCCGGGGTCTGCTGGAATTTGCGCTTGCGTTGGTATTCTTCCAGGCTCATGCGCACAAGGGACTGCGGCGTTGCCGGCCAAGGAAGTAGTTCGCGACTCCTCGCACGACCATACTCAGGAGGGTACGATGACGCCGCAGCTGACCCTCTCTCAGATCGGTCAGATCAGCGTCTCCGTGAAGGACGTTGAGCGGGCCACGGCCTTCTATCGCGACCGGCTCGGCATGCGGCATCAGTTCACAGCGCCGCCTGGGCTGTCGTTCTTCGACTGCAGCGGGGTCCGGCTCATGCTGAGCCGGCCGGAGGGCCCGGCGCATGGGACCTCCATCCTGTACTTTCGTGTGCCCGACATCCAGTCCGCGCACCGCACCCTGACCGGGCGAGGCGTCCGGTTTCACGACGCGCCGCACCTCATCGCCGAGATGGATACCTACGACCTCTGGATGGCGTTCTTCTACGACTCGGAAGACAACATGATGGGTCTCATGAGCGAGGTGCCGAAGCCGTCAGCTGGATGAGCTGCCTGGCGTACTCCGTGGCCGGCGCCCCGTCCTCGTGCGTGAAGTAAGCAAAGACGTCGCGCCCCTCAGCGGTGCGGTCGCCGATCCAGCCGGCCCACCGGCGCAGGTCTTCGTCCGCATAGCGCGACCTGTGGAGCCGGAGATAGGAGGCTGGCCCCACCACCTCAGCGGGTTGTGCTTCTTCGTCGGTCTCCGCCACGCACAGCGCCACGCGGTGGGTCTCCAGCAGGCGGTAGACGGCCTCGTTCCGCCAGCTTTGATGGCGGAACTCGACCACGGTCTGGGCGCCCGGGCGCAGCGTGGCCAGAAACGATTCCAGCAGGCCGAGGTCGAACCGCAGCGATGGCGGAAGTTGAAAGAGAATTGAGCCCAGCCGGCCCTCCAGGCGCCGGATCCGCTCAAAAAGAAAGGCGATATCCCCGTCCACGTCGACCAATCGCTTGTTGTGCGTGATCCGGCGATGCGCTTTCACCGAGAAGCGGAACTCCGCCGGTACGGATGCCGCCCATTGCATCAGGGTATCCTCGCCGGGGTAGCGGTAGAAGGTGTTGTTGAGTTCAACGGTGGGAAACACCTGTCCGTAGAATCGCAGCATCTCACCGGTGGGCAAATCGGCTGGGTAGAAGGACCCTTTCCACTCGGGATAGCTGAAGCCGGACGTTCCGATGTAGGCGCGGGCCATCACAATCTACACGATCTACACAATCTACACAATCTACACGATCATCGCGATCGATAATAGAGTTCGGGTGATTGTGTAGGTTGTGTGGGTTGTGTAGGTTGTGTAGATTCGCGTCAGCGGTGCCGTTCGCGCATGGCCGCAGCCCGGGGCGAGGAGCCCTGTCCTGAGGCTGGTCGAAGGGCTCTCGGCCGGCGGCCCGGTAGCTTCTCTTTGCGGGTCATTTGCAGGCTGCGGCGCAGGGCGTCCATGAGGTCGACCACCTTCTCGGGTTTTCGCACCGGGATGCCGACCACGGCCTCGCCATCGACCTTGGCGGCGATGACCTTCTGCAACGCTTCGCGATAGTCGTCTTTGTACTCCGCGGCATTGAATGGGGCGATGAGTCCCTCGATCAACTGCATCGCCATCTTTTTCTCATTGGGGTGTACTTTCGCCTGGACCGGCAGTTCGGGAACGTCGGCGGTGGCACGCACCTCGTCTGCATAGTACAGCGTGGACATCACCAGCGTCCCATCATGCGGGCGCACCGCCACCAGGTGTTCCTTCTCCTTGATCACGACCTTGCCGACCGCGACCTTTGTGGTCTCGTCCATCGTATCGTGCAGGAGACGGAACGCCTTCTGTCCCCCCTCGTCCGGCGCGAGGTAGTAGGACTTCTCGTAGTAGATTGGATCGATCTCGTGCAGGTCGGCGAACGAGGTGACGTTGACGGTCCCCGCCGTGTCCAGCGGCACGCTGTCCAGTTCCTCGTCGCTGACGGGAACGAACTTGCCCTTCGCATACTCGTAGCCGCGGACCACGTCGTTCCAGTCCACAATCTGCTCGTGCTGAGGGCAGTACCGTTTGTTTTGGATCGGGGTCATGCAGCTGCTGTGCAGGAGCCGGAACCGTACATCCTTTCCTTCCGTGGCGGTGTAGAGCTTCACCGGGATCGTGACCAGTCCAAACGTGAGGTGTCCCTTCCAGATTGGACGCATCGAGCCGTTCCCCCCAGGCGATGCCAGCGTTCCCGAATAGATGTACGGGTATTATACTCTCCTCTGTATTGTCTGCCTATATGGTAGCGGGGAGGAAGCCCCGCAAACGGCGCCAAATTCAACAGACTGAGGAACGGACCATGCCGCCAGAGCTCAAAGCATTCTTCCGCTACTGGTCGTTAACGTTCGCCGTCCTGTTCTTCTTTGTGTTCGCGTCCATCGTGGCGGGGCTGGACATCTGGGAACAGGTCATGGAGATGGTCCGCAAACGCCGCAGCCAGCTCGTCCCTGGGGGGCCAGCGCTGGACCCCAACCCGCTGAGAGGGAAGACCGTGGCTGAGACGCTGGGCATGGGTCCCGGTCAGCAACCGGACGAGAAGCGGCAGTGGGTGCTCGATCTTGCCACCGAGGTCAGCAAGAAGCTCGGGTTGACCGTCCGCATCGTGGTCCTGGAAGATTCCATGAAGCATCCGCTCGTGCATTTCCACGATGGCAAGCAGCTACGGACCTACCGGGTGGACAAGACCTGGGTCGCGGAGGGGCGGGCGGGAAACGCGCAGCGGATTCAGCAGATCCGCGACCTGCTGGAACGCTACCTGGCCAGCGACTTCCTCGGCCGCCAGGACCTGCGACCCAAGAAGACGACCGAGCTGGCCCGGGAGGCCGCGAGCAAGCCCGCACCGGCCCGCCCGACCGGCACCACGGCGCCTCCGGGCGAGCCGCCGACCCCCGAGTCCTGATCCGCCAACTCCGCTGTCTGACCCCGGGCAACCCTGCGACCTACACAACCTACACGACCTACACAATCTACGGACACGATTACGTCTGGGCGTGGTTGGATTGTGTAGGTTGTGTAGATTGTGTAGGTTGTGTAGATTGAAGTGGTCGGGGCGGCCGGATTTGAACCGGCGACCTCGTGGTCCCAAACCACGCGCGCTGGCCGGTCTGCGCTACGCCCCGGTCAGTGAGGATGGTAGCACGCACCGGGCACGGGGTCAAACGATGCACGTCCTGCACCCGGCGCGGACGGGCACAATGCGGGTAGGAATGGACAGCGGACAATGAACCATCCCAGCGCACAGACCCCGGAACCCGTCGCCATCGTGATCATCGGCGCGACCGGGGATCTGTCCCAGCGGCTGCTCTTCCCGGCGTTGTACCGCCTGTTCAGCGAAGGCGCAATCTCCTCATCACTGGCCATCGTGGGCATGTCCCGCCGCGGCATGACGCACGAGCAGTTTCGAACCTTTGCCCGTGACGGCGTCGGGCGGGATGTGGCGATTGACGCAGCCAGCTGGGGCCGGTTTGCGGAGCGGCTCTTCTATGTGTCCGCCGACTCGATGAAGGAAGCGGACTACGCGCACGTGGCCCGGACCCTGGCCGAGGTGGAGCCCCGCTTCGGGACCGGCGGAGATCGCCTCTTCTACCTGGCCTCGCCCCCCTCCACGTACGAACCGATTCTGACCAACCTGGGGCGAAGCGAGCTGATTCGCTATGGCAGCCGCCAGCCGTGGACCCGCGTCATCATTGAAAAACCGTTCGGCCGGGACGAAGCAACGGCGCGCCGCCTGAACGTCCTCGTTGACCGGGCCATTGGTGAGGAGTCTGTGTACCGGATCGACCACTACCTCGGCAAGGAGACCGTGCAAAACATGCTGGTATTTCGGTTCGCCAACACGGTCTTCGAACCGGTCTGGAACCGGCGCTATGTGGATCACATCCAGATTTCGTTCGTCGAGGACATGGGCGTAGGCGGGCGCGGCCGGTTCTACGAAGAGGTCGGCGTCGTGCGCGACGTGATCCAGAACCACGTCTTGCAGCTGCTGGCTATCATCGCCATGGAGCCGCCCGCCGTCTTCGATGCCGAGGGGTTCCGAAACGAGAAGGCGAAAGTGCTGCGCGCGATTTTGCCGGCGCAACCGGCGGCGGCGGTCCGCGGTCAGTATTCGGGCGGCATCGTGGGCGGGCAGCGCGTGCCCGGCTATCGGGAAGAGGAGGGCGTCGATCCGCATTCGGTGACTCCCACCTACGCCGCCATGCGGGTGCAGATCGAGAACTGGCGATGGGCCGATGTGCCGTTCTACCTGCGGGCCGGCAAGCGGCTGGCCCGTAAAGATACCGAGGTGGTCGTCGTGTTCCGGCAGCCCCCGCTGCGCTTGTTCCGCGACTACGACATCACCGGCATGGATCACAACGTCCTGGTGCTCAAGACCACCGACGATGAGCGAATCGCGCTGCGGTTTGGAGCGCGGGTCCCCGGACACAAGCACGAGATCCGGTCGGTGACCCTTGACTTCTCCTACCGCGATTTCGGCGAACCGGAGCATTCCGCGTATGAACACCTCCTCCTCGATGTGATGCGCGGAGTACAGACGTCGTTCCCGCGCCGCGACGAGGTGGAGCTGCAGTGGGCGATCGTCGACCCGTTGCTGCAGCACTGGGCCGACCATCCTCCGGAGGATTTTCCGAATTATCCCGCCGGATCGATGGGGCCGGCGGATGCGGATGCCCTGCTGGTGCGCGAGGGGCGGCAGTGGAGGACGGACTGACAGACCCGCGGTCGCGCCGTCGCGCAGTCAAGCGGTCTGGCCGTCGGGCGGTCGGGGGAACAGGGTAAGGGAAGGTGGGCGTGACAGCGCGACTGCTTGACCGCGTTTTTGCCCAGGTGTAGGATGCAGCCAACGTTGGTGGAGGGGGTGGCGGCGTGAGGGTCCCGGTGGAAACCTTTCAGCAGGCGTCGACCACAATGCGCAAGGTTCTGGTCGAGATCAAGAAGGTCATCGTCGGTCAGGACCTGATGCTGGAGCGGATTCTGGTCGCGCTCCTGGCACGCGGCCATGTGCTGATCGAGGGGGTACCCGGACTGGCCAAGACGCTGGCGATTAAAACCGCCGCCCGGGTCATCGACTGTGAGTTCAAGCGAATCCAGTTCACGCCCGACCTGGTCCCCGCGGACCTGATCGGCACCCGCATCTACAACCAGCACACCGGCACCTTTGATACCGAGCTCGGCCCCGTCCTCGCGAATCTCGTCCTGGCCGACGAGATCAACCGTGCGCCGGCGAAGGTGCAATCCGCGCTGCTGGAGGCAATGCAGGAACGGCAGGTGACGATCGGCAAGCAGACTTTCCCCCTGCCGACCCCGTTCCTGGTGCTGGCGACGCAAAACCCGATCGAGAGCGAGGGGACCTACCCGCTGCCGGAGGCGCAGGTCGACCGCTTCATGTTCAAGGTCGTCATCACCTATCCCAGCGTGCTGGAAGAGGTCACCGTCGTGGAGCGGATGGCTGTCCAGCACCCCGAGGTGCAGCCTGTGATCGGCGCCGCCGATCTGCTGGAGATGCAGGGCATCGCCGATGCCGTCTACGTGCATCCCAAGTTGATGGAGTATGCGGTCACCCTGGCCAGCGCCACGCGGCGCCCGAAGGACTTTGGGCTCGCTGACCTGGTGCCGTATATCTCATACGGCAGCAGCCCGAGGGCGTCCCTGAACATGATCATCGGCGCGAAAGCGCTGGCGCTGGTGCGCGGCCGCGAATACGTGCTGCCGGAGGACGTCCGGGACATCGCCCCGGAGGTGATGCGCCACCGGCTGGTGCTGTCGTACGAGGCTCTGGCCCAAAATATCACGGGGGATCACATCGTCTCTCAGATCCTGGAGCACGTCCCGACCCCGCGGGTGCACATCGGCGATCCGTATGAGGCGACGCGGTCCGCGCCCACGTCCTGAAATGGGAAGGCCGGTAGGGCAAGCTCGTGGCGACTAACGTGGCGACCAAGGAAGAAAGGTTTGTGGCGACCCACGTGGGTCGCCCGCGCAGCGGGCCGGCGGCGCAGCGAGGCCGAGACGCAAAAAATCCGCCGGCCGAACCACCTGGGAATGTCTCCCGTGGGCAGGCGGCGAGGCCGGTAGGGCAAGCTCGTGGCGACTAAGATGGACACGCCGGAGAGCGTCTTGCGGCGGCTTGAGTTCAAGGTCGTGCGCCGGCTGGATGGCCTACTCTTTGGCGATTACACCGGCGTGTTCTACGGGCCCAGTCTTGATCTGGCTGAGGTGCGAGAGTATCAGCCGGGGGACGAGGTCCGCCGCATCGACTGGAACGTCACCGCCCGCATGCACCGGCTTTTCGTCCGCCAGTACCTGGAAGAACGCGAACTCACCGCCTGGCTGCTGGTCGACCTGTCCCCCTCGATGGCGTTCGGCACCCGCCGGCAGCTGAAACGCGAGACCGCTGCGGAGTTCGCCGGCGTCGCATCGTATATCGTGGCCCGGCACGGAGACAAAGTCGGATTGATTGGATTTCCCGGGCGCGACGTCTACGTCCCGCCGCGGGGCGGCCGTGTACACGTCCTGCGCATCCTGCACATGCTGCAGCAGGCCCCGCCCAGGCCTGACGGGGGCGGGCTGGCCCCGTCCCACCCGGTGAGTCCGACTGGCGCCTCAAGCAAGATTCCCACACCGGATGGTACGGGGCTGGGTGAAGGGTTGCGCCAGGCCATGCGGGCCCTGCGCCGCCGGTCCCTCGTATTTGTCATTTCGGATTTCCAGGCACAGGACGGGTGGCAGCGTCCGCTGCGGGAGTTGTCGCGACGCCACGATGTCATCGCCGTCTGGATCTCCGATCCGGCCGAGCAGGAGCTCCCCGATGTGGGAGGTTTGTTCGTGCGCGATCCTGAGACCGGGCAGCAACTGTGGGTCGATACGTCGGACCCGCGCCTGCGTGAGACCTACCGGGGGCTGGTGGCGCGCCAGCGGGCGGCCGTCGCGGCTGCGCTCCATGCGGCAGCGGTGGACGTGCTCGAACTGACGACGGCGGAGCCGCTCCTCGGCCCGCTGCTGAAGTTCATTACGTACCGACGACGGAGGGGCCGGTGGAGTTTAGCTGGCCGGTGATGCTGTGGGGCACCCTGGCAGCTCCCCTGCTGCTGTGGGGATACGTGCGCGTCCAACGGCTGCGGAGCCGCGCGGA
>VBAI01000105.1 GCA_005882295.1 Candidatus Segetimicrobium genomatis
AGTGTAGCGAGCGGTTCAGGGCTCGGGTTCATGGCGGCGCCAGGCGCTATCTTCCTGTTCGCACTCAATCCGAGTGGTTCATGTGCCCTGAACCCAAGCGTAGCGCGTGGTTCAGGGCCGTGCGAAAGAGTCGCTGCCGCTCCGTATATCAGTGGTCGGCCATGGCCTCCTTGACCTCGCGCTCGAGACGCTCGGCTTGGGCCTTGATCTGGGCGAAGAGGGCCTCTTCTTCCTCTGTGAGGTTGACCTTGTCGCGAAGCCCATCCGCGGCCTCGAGCGCGCCGCGGAGCCGCGCGAGTTCGGCTTCGAGCATCTGGCGTAGTTTGGCTTTTGAGGGCGGCTTTGACGGCATTGGCGTCTCCTGGTTCTCCGGCGTGCGGCTCCAATTTACGCGTAGGCTTCATGGGCAGCAATAGCCCATCCGGGTCATTTGTGGGCGACTTCGGGCAGGAACCGCCGGCTCCGCTAAGGGATCAGCCGCGGGGCAGTGAGGTCAGCAGGTTCACAATGTGTAGAATCAGAACGGCCGTGTAGACAGCGGTGGCCACACGGAGAGCGCGTAGCACGCGTCGCTGTCGGGGGAGTCCTGCTTCGAGAATCACAAGGATCCCGAGGGCGAGCCCCGCGAGACAGATAACCTTGATCGCAATTGGCCACCACGTGAGCAACAGGGGCCCCAGCCATGGATTTCCTTCCAGGAACGCCCCCCGGCTGAGTCCAACGTACGTGTAGGCGAGGTCCAGCTCGTTGGCGATGAGCAGGAGGATGTACCATCGCCACAATTCTCGAGTAAGATGCCGCGCATCCATCGTTATACCACAGGGGGGATGCGCGTAGATTCCACGGATCCCTGACGTTTCCTTTCTTCATGCCGAGAATTGCGATCATCAAGGAAGTAAAGTTCACTCCCACCGGTGAGCGCCAGGAGTTCCTCTGCCGGCTCCTTGATCGTTCGCCCACCCATGCTGTGGTGCTCTACAAGATCAAGGATGCCAGGCGGGTCGGGAGCCTCCGGTTGCCCAGGGGCGCTCTCACGTACGGGTATTTCTGGCGCGGGAGGCCCTACAACGTCTACCAGTGGGTGCGGGCGGACGGCCGGACGCTGGGATTCTACGTGAACCTGGCCGGCGAGGTTCGCTTCCGCCCCGGCGCTATAGAGTGGAAGGATTTGGCCGTGGACCTGCTGTTTAGCCCCGACGGGCGCCACGTCCAGATCCTGGACGAGGCGGAACTGCCCCTCCTGCCCCCGCAAGAGCAGGCCAAGGCCGTCGTCGCGAAGACTCATGTCCTGACGCATCGTGACGAGATCCTCGCCGAGGTTGCCGCCATGACCGCCCATCTCCGGAGGCCCCGCGTCCGTGATCGAGAGGAATCGAGGGGGTGAACGCGAAGCCCCCTGAGGTAGTTTTCGCCCGTTTGGACCACCGGCTAACATACTCCGACGCAGCACCTGACGCACCTGGGGCGAAATCATGAGGGACCTGCGGGACTGGTATTCATATCTCGAGCGATCCGTTAGAGACGCCAGACCCCCTTCGGATCCTGGAAACCTCGCGCCCCCACCCGCTGCCTCCGGGGGGCGTTCCCTGACGCGGGCTCCTCAGGCGCGGGCACCGGCAGCCCCCGCGCCAGCCGGCCCGCCCCGTCCGCGGCGTCCGCGGAAGATCGCCATGCCGGTAGAACTCCAGCAGCATCTGCCGATCGAACTTGGGCCATCCCGGCCGGTCCGGCGGGCGGGACGACCGCCGCTCACGGAGACGCGCGAGGAGATCATACGCCGCCTCCTGGATCCCGAACTCACCCTCCATGAAACTGCGGCCATCCTGAATCTCAGCAAGGCCACGCTGCGCCGCTATACCGACCAGGGCAAACTGCCCTGCCGGCGCACGGCGGGCGGGCAGCGCCGTTTCAAACTCTCCGAGGTGCTGGCGCTGGTGGAGCACCAGCGGCGGGAGGCCCGGTGACGGTGGCGTCCGCCCAGGCGGGGGCCCCCCGGCCTGGCGTCATGTGGGGTGGATCGGGCTTGCGCATCGCGATGTTCAGCGAGTCCTACCTGCCGCGCATCAGCGGGGTCGTGCATTCATTGACGGCATTTGCGTCGTCGCTGCGTGCGGAGGGGCATCGCGTGTTCATCGTTGCTCCACGGGTGCGGGGCTACCTCGATGCCGATCCCGACGTGCTGCGCGTTCCATCGGTGCCGACACCCTACTACGACTTCCCTCTCGGGCTCGGCTATACGCCCGCGGTGTGGCGTACCTTGATGGCCAGTCAGCTGGACGTCGTCCACGCCCATGCGCCGTTCACCATGGGCAGCGCGGGGGCCCACCTCGCCCGCCGCCGGGGACTCCCGCTCGTATTTACGCACCACACGCTGTATGACGAATTCGTGCATTATGCCCCGGGTCCGAAATGGCTTCTGCGGTTACTCACCCGATGGTATGTCAGGCGATATGCGGACCGGTGCGACTGCGTGATCGCTCCGTCTGCGACTCTGGTGGCCAGGCTGCGCGCTCAGGGGGTGCGTAACCGGATCGAAGTGCTCCCCACCGCCGGGGTGGAGCTGGAACTCTTCGCGTCCCTCGACCCGTCGTGGGTGCGGACGGAATTTGGATTGCCGGCCGGCCGGCCACTGCTCGTCACCGCGAGCCGCCTGGGGAAGGAAAAAAGCGTAGACCGGGTGCTGCACGCTTTTGCGCAGGTCCTCCAGCGGCGGGATGCGGTGCTGCTGGTGGTGGGCGGAGGACCCGAGGAGGCGGCCTTACGCCGTCTGAGCGGGGAGCTGCATCTCGGCCCCCGCATCGTCTTTGCCGGCCTACAGCCCCACCGCCGCACGCTGGAGTGCATCGCGGCCGGCGACCTCTTCCTCTATGGCTCGGGGAGCGAGACCCAGGGGCTGGTCATCGTCGAAGCGATGGCCGCCGGCGTCCCGGTCGTCGCCGTCAACGCCGGGGGCGTCGGCGATGCCGTGCGCGACGGCCTCACAGGCTTCCTGGTTCCGCCCTCGGCTGCCGCCCTGGCGGAAAAGGTGATAGACTTGCTAGACGATGCGGCGCTGCGGCGCACCATGGCCGCGCACGCGAAGGAGGTCGCTGCGGAGTTTGCGCTTCCGGCACTCACTCGCCGGCTGGTGGAGATTTACCGGTCGCTGCTGCCGGTCCGTCGTCGCTAACATCATACTTTTGATCATCCCTGTCCCGGTTCTTGGTCCGGGCATCCGCGGAGGAGACGCTCTGTGTACCTGAAGCGACTGGAACTGCACGGCTTCAAGACGTTTGCCGACCGCACGGAACTCGAGTTTACCCCCGGCATTACCGCTGTTGTCGGCCCCAACGGCAGCGGCAAGAGCAACGTGTTTGATGCCATCCGCTGGGCGCTCGGCGAGACCAGCTTCCGCAGCCTGCGGTCAGGTCGCCTGGACGATTTCATCTTTGGTGGCAGCGAAGCCCGCCGGGCTATGGGGCAGGCCGAAGTTGCCCTCACGATCAACAACGATTCCGGTGTCCTGCCGATCGACTACACCGAAGTGACGGTGATGCGTCGGGCCAACCGCGGCGGGGAGGGGGAGTTCTTCCTCAATGACACCGTCTGCCGGCTACGCGACATCCAGATGCTATTCCTGGGGACGGGGCTGGGCGGCCGGTCGTACTCGTTGATTGGACAGGGCCAGGTCGACAGCGTGCTCAACGCCGGTCCGGAAGAGCGCCGGCAGCTCCTGGAGGAGGCTGCGGGCCTGGCGCGCTACAAGCGGCGGCGCCGTGAGGCGGAGCGCCGCCTCGGGTACGCGGCCACCAACCTCCTGCGGATCTCCGACATCCTGGCAGAGCTCGCGGCGCAACTGGAGCAGCTCCGGGCGCAGGCGGAGGCTGCGGCAGCTTACCAGGCCCATACCAGTGAGATTCGGGCCCTTGAGCTGGCCCTGCAGGTAGACGACGCCCGTCGCGTCATCGCAAACCTGAAGCGCATCGCCACGCAGACAGACACCATTCGCCAGCAGTTGCAGTCGACCGCGTCGTCGGCGTCCGAGGTCGGCAGCCAGATCGATCATGATCGCGCGCGCGCCGTCGAGGTGGCGCGGCTGTGGGAAGATGCCCAGCGCACCCTGCTGCAACTCGTCGAGGACCTCTCTGGTCGGGAGTCGACGATGCAGGTCCTGCAGGAACGGTTGCGGGCGACCACCGGCCAGCGGGAGCGGCTGGCGCAGGATCTGCAGCGGCTGCAGGGCCAGCACGCCCAGATGGACGAGGCTTTGGGGACGCTGCGCGAGCAGGCGGAAACGCTCGCCTCGCGCCGCGATGATCTCCTCGAGCAGTTACGGGCCACCGAAGACGCCCATGCGGCTGCGGTCCGCACGTACGCAGAGACGGAGGATCGCGCCGGCGCGCTCCGCGTCGAGGTGACCGATCTGGACAGGTCGCGGTCTCGCACCCAGCATGACCTGACCCGGCTGGACGCGCGGCTGGCGGCGCTCACAGACCAGCTCGGTGGGATCAACGCCAGGGAGGCAGCGCTCGCGCACACCGCGTCACAGCTCCGGGCGACAGCTGGAGAACGAGCATCGGCTCTGGCAGCCCTGCGGGAACGGTACGAGTCCATCCAGACGCGCATGGCGCACCTCCGGTCTGAATGTTCCGACATCGACGCCGAGTATGCCGCTGTTGAGGAGCAGGTGCGGCAGCTCGCCGCGGAACGGGCCGTCGTTGCCTCGACCCTGTCGCTGCTCCTCGACCTGCAGCGGCAACTGGCCGGATACGAGCAGGGCGCGCGAGACATTTTGCTGGCCAAACAGGGCGATCCCTCGCGGTTTCCCGGCATCCGCTATCCAGTCGGCGAGGTGATCCGCGTCGCCGCGGAGTACCGCCCGGCGATCGAGGCCGCGCTGGGGCGGCGGGTGTTCGCGTTAATCGCGGCGACGGTCGACGACGTGAAGGATGGACTGACGTACCTGCGCGGCAACGGGCAGGGCGGCGCCTCGTTCCTGCCCGTCGACCTGATACGGGCGGCCCCGCCGGCGTCGCTTCCTCACGGCGGCGACATCGTCGGCCGCGCATCGGATCTGGTGCAGCTGACCAATGGGGCGAAAGACGTCGCTCAGACCCTGCTCGGCGATGTGGCCGTCGTGGGCACCCTGGATGCGGCCCTGGCGCTGCGCCGGTCGGGATTCTCAGGACGCATCGTCACGCTGCAGGGGGAGTTGCTCGCCGCAGACGGCGTCGTCAGCGTGCGGGGCAAACCCGATGGCGACGGATCGCTCCTTGGCCGGGCGGACCAGATCCAGTCCCTGCAGGGCCGGCTGGCGGCCATCGATACCTCCGCGACGGAAGCCGAATCGTGCCGGAGTGCCGTGGCGGGTCACCGCGAGCAACTCACCCAGGCGATCGCCGAGGCCGAGGCGGACCTGGCCGCTATGCAGACTGCCACGGCCGAGCAGCAGATGGCGGCGGGGCTGGTCCACGCCGAGCTCGAGAAGATTCCGCTGCAGCAACGAGACCTTGACGCCGAACGAACGCAGGCCGCCGCCGAGCGCGCCTCGCTGGAAGCGGAAGCCGTCCAGCTCTGCGAAGACGAGGCCGCCATCCTCCACGCCCACGCGGAACGCGAGCAGGCCTTGGTCGAGGTGGAGTCCGGCCTGCGCGCCGCACTGGCGTCCGCCGCGTCGGCCGCATCCGAGCTGGCAGACGTCCGGGTGCAGCTGGCCGAAGTGGGCGGGACGCTGGATGCTCTGCAGGCGCGCATCGATGAGCACGTGCGTGTGGACGCAACGCTGGGCGGGCGGTGCAACCAGCTGCAGGGCGAGATCACGGTCCTGGATGGGGAACTCCATCTGCTCACGCACTCCTTGGAGGTAGCGCAGGGGGAGCGGGAGACACTTGCACGGCGGCAGGGCGCTACACGGCAGCGCCTGGCGGATCTCGATGCCGAGCGGGGCGTCCTGCAGCAGCGCCTGACAGACGCCGAGGGCCGGTGGCGGCAGTTGCAGGAGGCCCTCCATGAGGTGGAGGAGCAAGCCCACCGGCTCGAAGTCCGCCACGCGCAGGTAGAAGCCGAACTGCTGGCGGCGCAGCGGCGCATCTCTGAGGAGTTTGCCGTCTCGTGGGAGGAGGTGCGAGACGTGCGCCTGGCCACGAGCCGCGATGAGGCGCTGGGCCGCATCGAAGCGTTGCGCGGGCTCGTCGCGGTGCTGGGTCCGGTGAACCTCCTCGCTGTGGACGAACATCAAGCGCTGCGGACGCGGGTCGACCTCCTGCGGGCGCAGGGGGAGGACCTGGAGCGCGCGAAGGCGGCGCTGGTGACCCTGGTAGAACGGTTGGACCGAATCCTGCAGGTGAAGTTCACCGAAACGTTCCAGGCCGTCAACGAGGAGTTCAACCGCCTGTTCGTGCGCCTGTTCGCCGGCGGCCGCGCGCAGCTGCTCCTGGTGGAGGGCGAGCCGGGGACAGAGCCAGGCATCGAAATCGAGGCGCAGCTCCCGGGCAAGAAGATGCGCAGCCTGTCGGCCCTCTCTGGCGGTGAGCGGGTGCTGGTCGCACTGTCGCTGATCTTCGCGATGCTGCGCGTGCATCCCAGCCCCTTCTGCATCTTTGACGAGGTAGAAGCGGCACTGGACGATGCCAACACGCGGAAGTTCACCACGCTGCTTCGCGAGCTCGCGGAGCGCACCCAGGTCCTGATCATTACGCATAACAAGGGCACGATGGAGGCCGCCGACGTGCTCTATGGCGTGACGATGGAGACGCCGGGCGTCTCAAAGATCATCTCCATGCGCCTCACGCCGACGCGTCCCGTCACGAAGGAGGCCGCCGCGGTCAGCTGACAACGGTTAGAAAGTTGGAGAGTTGGAGAGTCGAATACCACCTGTGATGTGTGGTGACTTTCCAACTCCCTCATGAATCGACTCAACCGTTTGAGGGAGGGCCTCGCCAGGACGCGGGCGCAGTTGATAGCGCGGCTCGGTGAGATCGCCGGCGCCCCTCCGGCGGAGTTCTTCGAACAGCTGGAAATCACGCTGATCGAAGCCGACGTGGGCGCCCCCACCACGCAGCGCATCCTGCAGCAGCTCAGAGCCCGCCGCGACGCCACAGACCAGGCAGCCCGATTGAGCGCCCTGCGCGAGATTCTCCTTGACGTGCTCGGCGATCCCGTCCCTTTGCGCCTCGATCCGCCGCCGGCCGGCCTGGTGATGCTCGGGGTGAACGGTGCCGGCAAGACGACCTCGATCGGCAAACTCGCCCATCGTCTGAAGACTGAGGGGCGCACCGTCCTTCTGGCTGCGGCCGACACCTTCCGCGCGGCGGCGATCGACCAGCTGGCCGTCTGGGCGCAGCGCGCCGGATGCGATCTGGTCGCCCACGCCCCGGGGGCCGATCCGGCCGCCGTCGTCTACGATGCCTGCCAGGCGGCGAGGGCCCGACGCATCGACGTGCTGATCGTGGATACCGCGGGCCGCTTGCACACCAAGACCAACCTGGTGGAAGAACTCAAGAAGATCAATCGCGTCCTCACGCGCGAGCTGTCCGGATCGCCGGTAGAGCGTCTGCTGGTCCTCGATGCCACTACCGGGCAGAACGCGATTGCCCAGGCCCGCGTGTTCACCGAGGCCGTGGGGGTGACCGGGATTGTGCTGGCCAAGTTGGACGGCTCGGCCAAAGGCGGCGCCGTCCTGGCCGTCGCCGGCGCGCTGGGGCTTCCCGTGAAGCTGGTCGGCCTCGGCGAGGGCATCGACGACCTGCAGCCCTTCGATCCCCGGCAGTTTGTCGACGCGCTGCTGCCTCCGACTGACGGAAACGGGTAACGGGAAACGGGAAACAGGAAACGGGAGACCGTGGTGTGGTGGCTTCCCGTTTCCTGCTTCCCGTTTCCGTCCTTTCATGCTTGTTGACGCCCCGGCTGGTGGCGCAGTATACTGGGCTGGTCTGTAAAGTGAAATCCCTTTACATGTTACCTGGCCGTCATGGATCGGACGCTCTCAGAACGGATGTGGATGGTCCGGCTGATCGAGGCATACGGCCGGCTGTTGACCGCGCACCAGCAGCGCGTCCTGCGACTGTATTACCTTGATGATCTCTCGTTGGGGGAGATCGCCGAGCGCCTGCACGTGACGCGCCAGGCGGTCTTTGACGGCCTGCGCCGCTCCGGGCGGGAACTGCGGCGCGTGGAGGCGTCGTTACGGCTGCTGCAGGCTCGCGATGGTGGCGCCAGGCGGCGGCAGGTCGTGGCGGCCCGGCTGGACACCCTGGAACGCGCCATCAGGCGGGTCGGCGCTGGGGTCGATGCCAGGGCGCGGCGCCGGATCACAACGGCGCTGGCGGCCGTGCGGCGGGCGGTCGGATAACCCGTGACCGCGCGCATCGGCAACCACTACTTCTCGACTCGCCCCGGCGTGAGGTCGCACCCCACGCAGGTCAGGGCCACCTTGCGTGGCAGGGCGTGGACGTTTATCACCGATCGGGGCGTGTTTGCCCGTCGTGGCGTGGACGCTGGTACGCGGCTGCTGGTCGAAGCGATGCGGATCGCCCCGGCGGATCTCGTCCTTGATATCGGATGCGGTTACGGGCCCGTGGGCCTGGTGGCGGCGTCGCTGGCACCGCAGGGACGGGCCGTCCTCATCGATGTCAATGCACGCGCGGTGGAGCTGGCAGCGCAGAACGCGCAGCTCAACGGCCTGGGCAATGTCGAAGTGCTGCAGGGCGACGGGTGCGGACCGGTCGCCGGCCGTCTCTTCGATACCGCGGTGACGAACCCACCGATTCGCACGGGGAAGGCGACGCTGCGCCGCCTGGTCCGCGACATCTGGCAGCACCTGCGTCCCGGTGGCCGCTTCTACTTCGTGGCCCGGACGGCGCAGGGGGCCCGGACGCTGGCCCGCGATGTGACCGAGGTGTTTGGCACCGTGCGCGAAATGGAGCGCAAGAGCGGATACCGGGTCTATGAAGCCGTGAAGAGCGGTGATTCGTGACTCGTGATTCGTGATTCGTAACCACAGCGCACGCTCAAAATGCGAGGCCGGTCGCCCACCATATGTGACGAATCACTAATCACGAATCACTAATCACTGGGAGTTGCTGTGTTCGAGACGCTGCAGGGCAAACTTCAGCAGATTGTCAGCCGTTTGACCGGCCGCGGTGTGCTATCCGACGCCGATGTCGACGCGGCGCTCCGCGACGTCAGGCTGGCCCTCCTGGAAGCCGACGTGAACGTCAAGGTCGCCAAGGCGTTTGCCGACCGGGTGCGCGACGCGGCGGTCGGACAGCAGCTGCTGACACATCTGGCGCCTGGCCAGC
>VBAI01000293.1 GCA_005882295.1 Candidatus Segetimicrobium genomatis
GGTTTCAGGTTGAAGCGGCTCAGCCAGTTGCCAAGGCGGCCAATCTCAAACTGCTGCTCTTCGTCGTGTGGTTCGCTCGAGGAGTAAATCCAACTTCCGCCTCTCGGATCGATGTCAACGAGTTCGGTAATGTCGAAGAACGAGAAGCAGCAGATGTAATCACCGGGGTGATCGTGGACTTCGGAAGCAGTGACTTGGTCAGGGTACCACTCGCGAACGCGCTCCACCCAAAGCTTTGGTTGCGCGAGTGCCCGGCGGTAGACCGTAAGGTGCCGGTCGGTCTTGGGCGTTGGGATGGACGGGTCGACGGCATGCATGGCAGTCAGCAAATAGGCGTCCTTGTCGGTAACTGCGAGGCGCCGGCTGGTGCGGCGGGCGATCTCTAGAAACATGAGCAGCCGCTCCACGTTCCGAGGCCCGAAATCCGCCAACACGAGCTGCCCGGCAGCGTCTTTCACGGCCTCCAGGCAAGATTCGAATACCTGCTCCTCGGTAGGCCCGGGTTCCCGGTTAATGTTCGTTCCCTCGCAAAGTAGGGCGACCGGATTCAGCGAGGATGCTTCCGTGATGAACGTCTCTGTGAGAGCGCTCTTGCCTCCGTGTCTACGCAGGTCCCCCGTGTAGACGACCCATCCTGCCGCGGTCTCGACTGCCAATGCCGCCGAACCGTAAATGGAATGGTCGACGGGGAAGAATCGGACTGATCTCCGGCCCATACGATCGGCGACCCGGAGTTTCTGGGGTGGGAAGTATCGTCCGCGTGGTGCCGATGGGGAGAGATTCCAAAAGTCGTCCGTATCTTCGCACAGCTTGTCGGTAATCAGGTAGGCGCGGCGATCGAAAGGAAAGTCCTTGTGCTTTCCCGCCCCGATCGTCCCTTCGTCGCCGGCCCCGGCCACTTTGGGAACCGTATAGCACATCTCACCCTCAAACTGGTGAGCTCCACAGTCCTGGATGGCCTTAGCCAGGTAAGCCGTCATGCAGGTGGCGACCACGGGAATCGCAATGTCCAGGAACGAGATATAGCCGCAGTGATCCATGTGGGCGTGGGAGAGGAGTACTGCGTCAGCTTTGACCCTGCGGAAGTAAGGATATCGTTGTGCCCGCTCCCACGCGCGGCCCGTGGGATCCTCCATGTCGCTCCGGTACACGCCCACGATCGGCGGAAGGAGGCCCATTTGGATGAGATCCAGCAGGCCGGTCCGAGAACGAGGTTGCATAAACTCCTCAAAGTAGAGGCCGCGGGTGTGGAAGGGGGTGCCGAAATCGATGAAGACAGCGGTGTCGCCATCTTCGAGGAATATCTTGTTGCCGCCGATGGTGTTGGCGCCGTCGTAGACGGTGATGACGGTGGACACGCCAGCGTGTTTCGTACCGTGCGGCCCTCACCCCTTCCCCTCGCGCACGCGGGAGAGGGCAATATGGATTGGACGCCTTGCGTCCTTCAATCAGCCTACGGCCCTCGAATGACAGCGGGTCCTCCACTTGACCGTTCCAAGCAGATCGAGTATAGTAGTCACAAAAGGAACCACATTAGTTCAATGGTGTAGGATGCCTGAAACCGGCATACGGGAACTCAAGATCCGTGCGTCCGAGATCGTGCGGCACGTACGTGAGCGCAAGGTGCGATACATCATCACGCACCGGGGGCGCCCTGTGGCAGTGCTTGGACCGGTGGAAGGAACGCCGCTCCCCGAGGCTGGTACTCCTGACGCCTCGGCGTGGCAACAACTGGAGCAACTTGGTAAGAAGATCGGCAAAGGCTGGCGGTCGCGGAAGAACAGTTCAGAGCTTCTCTCAGAGTCCCGCCGCTGAGCGGCCGTGGGCCCATTCACTGTCGACGCCAGCGTGTTCCTCAACGCCTTCAACCCCTATGAGGCGGGGCATGAGGAGAGCTATCGTCTCCTCACTCGTCTTCAGACAGATGCGATCCCAATCGTGGTTCCAACGCTGCTCCTACCGGAAGTGGCCGGTACCATCGCGCGCGGTCGGCAGGATTCGCAGCTGGCGCGTGAGTTTACCCATGCCCTCAGCCGGTTACCTCACGTGGTCTTCGTTCCGCTGGACGCTGCACTGGCGCAGCGAGCCCTGGCGGTCGCCGCGGAGCACCGCCTGCGCGGCAGCGACGCCGTCTACGCCACCGTTGCACTACAGTTTGGCAGTACGCTGGTGACCCTCGACCGCGAACAGCGGGAGCGCGCCGCAAAGGTCGTGCCGACACGAAGACCGTCGGAGGCAATGTCAGAAAGCACCGGATCCTGAGGGAGCCGGTCAATGTCGACAAGGCGGAAGGGGAGGGTCCAGGGGCTGGCCGAGAGCATGCGATGGTTTGAGGCAAACCGAGAACGGCTGCTGCGCCGCTACCGTGACCAGTATGGATTGCCAGAGACCCTAGGGCTGCCCCAGATCGGTGAGGTCGCGGTACACGAGGTTGGCGATGCGGTCCGGCGCGTCCCGGTGTACGCAGCCGAGCTCAAGGCGGCCGGCTGGCGGGGGATCGTCGAAGTGGCCGGGATTGGCGGCGAATCGCTACTCGGCCGAGACGTGCTGAATGCGTGGATCGTGATGCTCGACGGCCCGCGGCAGACCATGCGGGTGAAATGGGACTGAGGGGAAAGAGGTTCTTAGCCCCGTGCTAGTTTGCGCCGGCCCTTCTTGGTCTTCCGTGAACCTCCGACCTTAGCCTTGATTGGCTTTGGTGTGATCGCGGGAGTGGCTGCTTGCTCTATGCGCTCACGTTCCTGACGTTCCCGGTTCGTCCGCGAAGCTGCCCTGAGCTCTCTAGATACTTGTCGAAGAAGGTCTTCTTTTTCCACAGAATCACCATCCGATTCTCAGCAACTGCGAATATGGTTTCTTGCGCGATCATATACTCATTGCGCACGAGGCGAAGCAGTCCCTTGTTGTAGGAGGAGATCGCCACGGCCCCTCCGGGGCCTCGCGATGACAGACTTGTTCGATCTCCTGCCCAAACGAGGCGGTTCGGCCCTTATCGCCTATTTGCGAATGACTCGCCCGGGCTATTGACTTCTCCTGCTGGGATGCTAGCGTGCATCGTTGTGATGCACACTATGTATCATCCTGGAGGGACGGTGGTGAACTTTGTTACCTTGAGAAATCTACCTGAGCTGGTCGCCGCGATTCGCCTTAGGGCCAGGGAGCAGAGGAGTAGCTTGAACAAGGCAGTTATCAGCCTGCTGCAGAAAAGCCTAGGCAAGCGCCTACGGAAGCCTGAGCGCGCCGTCTACCACGACCTCGACGCATTAGCCGGATCTTGGTCGAAGGAGGAGGCGGTGAGGTTCGAGGCCGCACTGCGCGATCAGCGGGATATCTGACGCACCTGACAGTGTCGCAGGTAATTGTAAACTTTTTCGAGCCTGGACTATGAGTTTCACTATTTGCCCTGCTATTAGATGAGAGGAGGAACCTTCATGCAGCCGAGGAGATCTTGGGCAGGAATCATTCTCAGTGCATTGCCGGTGCTGTTCGTGCTCTTCGACGGCGCCATCCATTTGATGGTCATCCCGCCTGTCGTGCAGGCATTC
The DNA here is from genome assembly GCA_005882295.1 of Candidatus Segetimicrobium genomatis. GTDB lineage: Bacteria > Sysuimicrobiota > Sysuimicrobiia > Sysuimicrobiales > Kaftiobacteriaceae > Telluricultor. The sequence continues at coordinate 3,546 of VBAI01000293.1, forward strand.
ACCCAACTCGGGTACCCTGTGAGCACGTCGCGCGCCCTGGGGGTCATCGAGCTCGTCTGTATCGTCCTCTATCTGATGCCGCGCACCTCAGTCCTGGGTGCCATCCTGCTGACCGGCTATCTGGGTGGGGCGGTGGCGACCAACCTTCGTGTCGGCAGCCCGCTCTTCAGCAATACGCTGTTCCCGGTCTATGTCGGCATACTGGCTTGGGGCGGACTGTTCTTGCGTGATGAGC
>VBAI01000106.1 GCA_005882295.1 Candidatus Segetimicrobium genomatis
ATCACGGTGTGAGCGTGGCTGCGGGTCGCGGACTCCAGCGCGTACCCTGGATCGAGCGGCGTGTTCGAATAGACCGGCCCGACGTACCGGTGCAGCAGCACCAGGGCCTCATAACACAGCGTACCGCCACTGTACAACCCCCGCACATACTTCTGGGTGGGAGCGAGCCGGCCGGCCTCCTGTGCCGGCAGCGCCTCCCACCGGTGCCAGCGTGGAGGCTGTCCCGTCACGAGCGTCACCGCCGTGTGGGCCGCCTCTTCCAACGTCTGTGCGCCGTGCAGGGAACCCTCGCCAGCCACCGATGCCCCGACGAAGTTGATCACGACCGGCTTGCGCGCGAGCCTGACGGCACCCAGCAGCCGCGCGGCCACCTCGGGTGACGGAGGCTTGGAGATGAGCACAATCACCTCTGTCCCGGGATCGGAGGCCAGCGCCGAAATCCCCGCCAGCGCCGTGAGACCTCCCACCGCCTGGCTCAGGTCGCGCCCGCCGGTGCCGATCGCGTGCGAGACCCCCGCCCCGCCGCGGTGCACCAGCGATGCTACCTCCTGAATACCGGTGCCGGCGGCTCCTACGATCCCGATCGTGCCGCGGCGCACATGGTTGGCAAATCCCAGCCCCGTCCCGCCAATGATCGCCGTCCCACAATCCGGTCCCATCAGCAGCAGGCCGCGGGCGACCGCGGTCTGCTTCAGTTCGATCTCAGCGTCCAGGGGCACGTTGTCGCTGAACAGCATCACGTGCAGCCCGGCGGCCAGCGCCTCTTTGGCCACTCCCGCCGCGAAACGGCCCGGCACTGAGATGAGCGCCAGATTGGCGCCCGCCAGCGTGCGAACGGCCGTCCCGACCGTTTTGGGGCGGTACGTGCCGGTCGCCGCCGTCTCCCGCCGCTGCGTGAGGAGTGTCTCCGCCGCCGTTACCGCCGCGACCGCCGCCTCGTCGCTCGTGGCGCGCACCGCAAGAATGAGGTCGTCGGGGCGCGCGGCCTCTGCCTCGGGCGTCAGCAGGCCGGCGTCGCGCAGCAGCTCTTTGTTGGCGTCGGTCCCCATCACGGCGCCGGCTTCCTCGATGCCAGGAAGCTGCCGCACGTCGCGCTGCACCAGCATCAGCGTGACGGAGTCGAAGTAGGCGCTTGGTTTGATGACACTGCGGATCGGCATCTGGTCCCCTCACCCTTCATCCCTCTCCCAACGGGAGAGGGAAATGAGGTTGGGCACTACCGTGCCCTCTCAATTCCAGAGAGCGCGCCGGCTTCCCCCCACCGTTGATTCGAGGCGGGGTTTCTGGCAGACTGTTCCCATCAGCGAGTGCGTCTAACAGGTCTACCATGTCTACCGGGTCTACCAAGTCTACCTGAAGAGCCTCGCAGGAAAGTGATGCAGTAGACTTGGAAGACGTGGAAGACCTGGTAGACATGGTAGACGCAGGGCGATCGAGGAGTTCCGTGGACAAACCGTTGGGGAAGAAAGAACTCCGCCGGCTGGCCCGACTACAGCGCAGGGCCGAGGAGACGGCACGGCAGGAACACTCCCGCCGCCGCACGAGGGGGATCATCGCCGCCGCCAGCGTACTGGTCGTGGGGGTCATTGCGTGGGTGGTCTGGGGCGCTGTGCGTCCGCCGTCCACCGCGACCACAGCCGGCGTGGCCGGACAGCCGCGGCCCCCGGTCACCAACTACCCCGAGCTGGGCCGGGAGCATATCTTTCCCGGACAGGCGCATCCCGACTACAACTCGAACCCACCGACCTCAGGCTGGCATTTTCCCCAGCCTGCGGACTGGGGATACTACAACGGCGAACTCCCAGACGAACTCGTGGTCCACAATCTGGAGCACGGCGGGATCTGGATCAGCTTCAAGAGCGCGGACGATACCGAGGTCATCAACAAGCTGGTCGCGCTTGCACGGCGGTACCGCTCCAAGGTCATCATTACGCTGCGCCCAAAGAACGACAGCCGCATCGCGGTGGCGGCGTGGACGCACCTGATGAAACTGGATCACTACGACGAGACCGCCATTGTCGACTTCATCAACCGCTTCAAGAATCGAGGCCCGGAGTTCTTCCCCGACTAGATCACAGCATTTCGTCCACAGCTTCCTGCACCGTGGCAAATACCGGCACCACCGAACTGAACTGCGTGAGTTTCAGCATGTTCCCGATCAAGGCCGTCTCCGGCACGACCACGTGCAGCAGCTGATCGCGTACCCGCAGGCGCTCGGCGAGCTCAAACAGCAGGTGCAGACCGCGGCTGTCCAGATAGGTCACCCCGGAGAGATCGACGATCAGCCCCACGGCATCGTTCGGCGCGGCGCTGAACAGCTCTTGGCTGACCTCCGAAACGTTCGCCATGTCAATTTCCCCCCGCAGGAAGGCCACGGGGACCGGGCCATCGCGTTCAATGCGGACGGACGCCAGCGTCATGTCCGCGCCTCCCGGCGCAATCGCCGGCGCATGTGTACCGTCGTCCCTTGATCCGTCCGCGCCACCTGGACATCTTCCATCAGCCCGCGCATCAGGGCCAGCCCGCGACCCCGGTGCTCCCCTCGCGGTTCGCGCCACTTCCCCCGGTCGTGGATCGTGATGTCGACCTCTCCATCCACCAGATTCGCCTCGATCTCGACCTGGGCATCGGCGGCGCGGTAGGCGTGTTCAATGGAATTCGTGTAGGCTTCCGCGCAGGCCACGGAGATTTCGTAGATGTCGCTCTCACCTGCCCCAGCCTGGGCCAGCCAGCGTCCCAGCGTGTGCCTGAGGACCGGCAGCGAACCCGGCGCGGCGGGCAGCCGGAGCGCGAGGCTGGCCGGGTTGAGCGGCGCCGCCCGCACCGCGAGCAGGGCGACGTCGTCCGCGGGCGAGTCGCTGCCCACCTGGGAGAGGAGGCGGTCCAGCAACATCTCGAGATCGTCGCGCGCGTGCGTTGAGGCGGCGGCCACCAGTCGGGCCAGCCCGGCGTCGAGTGATTCCCCTCGCACTTCGACCAGGCCATCGGTAAACAGGATGATGGTCGCGCCGGGGGCGATGGCCGCGATGTGCTCTCCGTAAACTGTCAGCGGCGAACTGCCGAGCGGCGGCGCCCCCCCCTCCAGCAACGCCGCCTGACCCACTGGCGAAATCACCAGCGGCGGGGGATGCCCGGCGTTGGCAAAGCGCACGCTCCAGGAATCCGGATCGAAGACGAGATACAGGACGGTGGCCATCTCCTTCAGTTCCAGCAACCGGTTGAGGCGACTCAGGACCACGCCCGGCGGATGCCCTTCCAGCGCATACGCCCGCAGCGCATGCTGAATCTCTCCCATGACCGATGCGGCCTCCAGCCCACGGCCGGCCACGTCGCCCATCACCATTCCAATCCGCGTGTCTGGAAGGAGGAAGACATCGTACCAGTCGCCGCCGACTTCGACCCCAGGCCGAGCCGGCAGATACCGCGCCGCAACGCTCATCGCCGGCAGTTGCGGCAACTCCTTCCGGAGCAGGCTGCGCTGCAACGTCTCGGCAATGCTCCGCTGGTGGGCATACATCCGGGCGTTGGTGACGGCGAGTGCGGTCCGGTGGGCCAGCCCTTCAGCCACCACCAGGTCGGCCTGTTCGTAGCGACGGCCCGATTCTGCCGAGGCAAAGGCAATGGCCCCCATCGCCTGCCCGCGCATGATAATCGGAACAATCATCGCCGATTTGAAGCCCAACTCCTGCACGAGTTGATATTGCTCTTCACTCCGCGCCGCGCCGCGCAGCACCGCCTCGGGGATCTCCGTCATGAGTTGGGACTTCCCTGTGGCAATGGCCTGCAGCACTGGGTGCGGATGCCGCGGATCGGATGAGTCTTGACCTGCAAACCGGCGGACCAGCGCCAGCTTCGCCGGATCGGCGTGCGCGATTTCCAGCCGGCGCACCGTACCGTCCTCATGGACCAGATAGATGACGCACCAGTCTGCCATTCGCGGCACGGCCAGGTGGCTCAGGTTTCGAAGAATCGCCTCATCATCGAGCGAGCTGGATAACTCTCTGCTGGCTTCACCCAGGAAGCGCAGCGTGTCTTCACGGTCCGCAACCGCCTGGCTCATCGCGCGCATCCCGGCGGTCAGCTGCACAACCTCCACCGGGCCCTTGACCTCGGGGAGGCTCGGGCGCTCTCCCCTGGCGATGGCGTCTGCGCTTGCGGCCAGCCCTTCCAGCGGACGGATCACCCGGCGGGTGATCATCAAGAAGATGAAGCCGGCCAGCAGCACCGCGACGGCCGCGCCGCCTGCCTGGCGGAGAGCGATGACCCGGAGGTCGTGCTCCAACGGCGCCAGCGGCCGGGTGAACGCCACGACCCAGCCTGTGGCGCGGATCGGCACCAGCGCGCCGTATCGAGGTTCGCCGGTGGACGGTACGCCGGCTCCAAGGACTCTCACAACCTCACCGGCCAGCGCCTGCCGCACGTTGGGGCGCGACGAGAGATCGCGCTGCGAAGGAGGCAAGTTGGGATCGACAGAGGTGAAGAGCACAAATCCCTGGCGATCGATCAATGTGATCCGCGAATCTTGCGGGAGCGTCTGCCGCAGCCGCAGCATCAGATCCGGGGGATAAAATGCGGCCACAAGGTAAGCGTGTGGCCGTCCGGCTGCTCCTTCGATAGGCCGGCCGAAGGCGATCGTCACCTGGCCCGATTGGAATCCACGCACCCCGCCGCTCCAGACAGATGTGGCACCGCTGCGCAGGGCCTCCATGTAGGGACGGCCTGAAAGATCCAGCCCAATCCCTTCTCCGGATGCAGACGCGACCACCCGGCCGCGTAGGTCGACCACGAAGAGCGCGCGCAGGATTCCATAACTCTCCTGGACGTTGCGCAGGGGCGTGCCGACGGTGCGCTGGGTCAGGGGGACATCCTGAATGGCCAGCCCCTGTGCGATGGCCAGGGTGGTACTCTCAATATCCCGTAGAAAACCGTCGATCTGCGCGGCGACCGTCTCGGTGATCGCGGTGGCGTTGCCGAGTTCGTCGCCCCGGCGCTGTCGCTGCAGCTGGCCATAGGTGATGAACGAAAATCCCAGGAGCAGTCCCAACACCACTACCATGGCCGCGGTGAGGCGCGTGCTGAGCCGCCAGTGGTGCGGCAGAAGGGCGCGAACGAGGGTTCCGGAGTCCCGGGTGGCAGTCACTGGTAGGGAGAAATTTCCCCTTTGTGCCGCGATTCCCCCGCCGCCGTCAGCGCGTCCAGAGCAGGGGATCGACATAGACCCCGTTCACGCGGACGCCCCAGTGCAGGTGCGGACCCGTCGCCAGGCCGGTGCTACCCACCCGGCCCACGACGGCCCCTTTGAGTACCTGCTCGCCTGGGGTCACGTCGATGGCCGACATGTGCATATAGAAGGTCAAAATCCCCATCCCGTGGTCAACGATCACCGTATCCCCGCTCAGTGGCAGCGGCTCGGCCAGGCGCACAATGCCGCTGTTGGCCGCGCGGACGATCTCGCCTTCGGGGGCGGCGATGTCGACCCCATGATGCCAGCCGTGCGATGCGCCCTGATAGATGCTGATGACGCCGTAGGGCGAGCTGATTCTCCCTGTCAGCGGAATCTGAAACGACACGCTCCAGAGCTGAGCCGGTTCCAGAACCCGCAATCCCACCGCGACTTTGGCCTGCTCTTCTGCGACCTTTTCAGGGGTCAGCAGCGCCAGGGTCTCCGGATCGAAGACGATGGTACGGCGGGGGAACGGAACACCGCGCACCGTGATGGTACGCCGGGCCAGCACGCGCACGCTGTCATGGTCCACGAGTTCAATGACGATCGCCCGCGCGCCAGGAGCCGTGTTGGGATCGGTGCCCAGGTACGTGCGCCACCTATCGGAGGCCCGGTACAGGGGCCAGGTCCGGCCTGCAAAGCGCACCTGCAGCGTCCCATCCGGCAGGTCGCCGGTGATGGTGACGGCGACGGTGCGCCCTTGCGCAATGGTGGCGGGCGACACCGAGACCGTGACGGCCGGTCCCGCGCGGACCGAAGCCGCCAGGACCAGGAACGTAAGCGCGATGACATAGCCAGTTCGCATCGAAGGCTCCCTAGTCATTATCGTTAATTCCCTTGCCCAACTTCGCGCAGCGCGATTCCGTGGCGCCGGAGGATCATGACGACTTCGGGAATTGGCAGAGCCGGCATGATGTGGCGGTCCCGCCCCTCAGTCGTCTCGGCCATGAACAGGGCGTTGAGGATAGCTTCCTCCGAAGCCTCGACCGTCGCACGGAACAGCGCGTTCAACGCTGCGCGCTCCTGTTGCTCTTGCCTAGGATGTGTCGAGAAGGCAACGGCCAGATCCCCGCTGGTATGCCCGCTGATGGCGCCGGTCCGTGCCATGCCGAGAAAACATCGCCACGCCACCCGCCTGAGGTCGATCGCTGCCAGCGGCGCATTGGTGGCGACGACGAAGATGCACGATCCCCGCTCCGACGGCTGACCCGCTGTCGCCAATTCCTTCCCAACCGGCACGCCGGCGATGACCAGGTCGCCGGGAAAACCAAAATTCGGAACCGCCAGCACGCCGACCATATGCCCGGACTCGCCGGCCAGGCGCGATGAGGTGCCGACTCCTGATTTGAATCCCTGACACCGCATGCCGACACCGGCGCCCACGCATCCCTCAGCCACCCGGCCACCCGAGGCTGACCGGACGGTCTCGGACACCTCTCGCTCCCCGGCCGCTCGGGCCCGCGCGTCGCTGAGGTATCCATCAAAGCACTCCAGCACCACCGGGTTGACCGTCTCGGTGATGCCGATCGAGTCGTCCTGCGTCAGCATGTAGCTGATCAACCCATCCGCCACGCGAGGAACATTCAGGGTGCTGGTGATCAGGACCGGGGTTTCTATTGTCCCCAGTTCCTCCAGCTGCAAGAGCCCAATGGACTTCCCATATCCGTTGAGTACAGCGCAGCCGGCGGTGACTTTCTCACGGTAGAGGTTGCGGCCATGCGGCAGGACGGCGGTGACACCGGTCCGCAGGTCGCCGGAGGTGAGAGACACATGCCCGACCCGGACACCCGCTACGTCGGTGATGGCCCCATGCGGTCCGACTGGCAACTGCCCCAGGGCAAGGAAATCGCGTGGCCGCGGCATCGCTCCGCATACCGTGATTGGCAGAATCTTGCCTGCATCCTGCCGGCCACTGCGAGGAGGCGGGCGTATCCAGGAACACTCGTCAGCGCTCGGGCACCCTCATACATCAAGCTGGGCTAGACTAGCCACTGGCGCGTGCGGGAACGCTACTAGAGCGGCATTGAGCGGGTAAGCGAATGGGCACCCAGACGTCCACACACCAACCCAGACAGCGCTGGTTCCTGCGCTCGTCGCTTCTCCTCAAGCAGACGGCGTTTGTGGCCGTTGTGACCATCGTGACGGGAGGAACGCTGATTCTAGCGTCGGAGGGCTTCGCCCGCCGTATGGTGCGCGACGAAATCGACCAGCGGCTCTTACTCGCGGCAACAGACCGCCAGGCTCTCCTGCAAAACTACATCCACCAGCAGGAGGAACTGGTCGGGCTGGTCGCCAGCCGCACCCGACTGCGCCAGCTCGTGGCGGATCGCGCGGCTGGGAAGATTGCCCCAGACGAGTTCCGGCAGCAGTCCGCGCAGATTCTCGCCGACGCACGCCGTAGCGCCAAAGGCTTCGTCAGCATCTCCATCGCAGATCCGCAGGGGACGATCATCACAGCGACAGATGAGATGAGTGTAGGGAATGATTACGGGACGGATCCAGATTTTATGGAAGGGCGCCGGAAGAGCAATTTGGGCGCTCCCCGCCGCGTCGGGGCGGCGTACCAGTCACTGCTGACGGCCCCGGTCGTGGGCAACGGTGGACAACTGCAGGCCGTGGTCATCGTGGTCCTCGATGCCCAACCGATGGCCGATCTCCTGGCCGGCCGAGCAGGACTCGGAGAAAGCGGAGAAACCCTGGTCGGAACCTTGCGCGACTCGACGATCCATCTCCTTCTGCCGGCGCGCAACGCTCCACAACTCGCGGACATTCCTGTTGGCCGGATGCCCGCCATGGCACTCGCCGTCCATGGGCAGTCGGGCCTCCTGCATCCCTGGGACTATCGCGACGTCGAGGTTCTGGCCGCCTATCGCCCGGTCGGCTACCTGGACTGGGGACTGGTCGTCAAGATCGACGCGGCGGAAGCCTACGCGCCTCTGGCCCGTTTCCGTGCGATCGTCGCGATACTTGAAGCGGCCATTGCGCTGGCCGGAGCCGGGCTTTCGTACCTGCTGGCGAAACGCTTCACGCAACCCATCCTGCAGCTCGCAGACAAGGCCGCAACAATCGCAACAGGAGATCTGACAGCGCGCACTGGCCTGGCGCACCGAACCGACGAGTTCGGCGATCTGGCCAGGACGTTCGATGAGATGGCGGAGCAAATTCAGCGCCATGTCCATCGTACAGACGCGTTAGCCGAGGCCTCGCACACGTTTGCGGAAACTGCTCGCGACTTTGAGGGCGTGCTGACACGCGTTTCACATCGAGTTGCCGAGCTGATTGGGGATACATGTATCATCTTCTTGGCCTCCGACGATAACGTGTGGCTGGAACCCGTGGCGCTCTACGATTCAGATCCGGAAGTCCTGGCGTTTACCCGCGAGGTCTTGGCGGCCGCTCCGGTCCGAGTTGATGACAACACCATGTCGGGTAAGGTGTTCAAGCAGAACGAGCCCCTGCTCGTTCCCCAGGTGTCAGTCGCCAGCCTTCGCCAAATCACCAAAGAGGAATATTGGCCGCTTCTTGACCGGGTGGCGTCCCGAAGCCTCTTGATGGTTCCGCTGCGGGCGCAGGGGAGGTCAATCGGCGTCCTCTCCCTAGCCAGGCACCGACCAGAGTCTGGTGCCTACAGCGAGGAGGACTTAAAGTTCGCCACGGCGCTGGCGGAACGGGCCGGGATGGCCATCCTCAATGCGCGGCTGTACCGGGCATTGGAAGTATCCAACGCGGACCTGGAACGCCGGGTGGCAGACCGGACCGCGGAGCTGGAAGCCGCCAACAAAGAACTCGAAGCATTCAGCTACTCGGTCGCCCACGACCTCCGTGCCCCGCTCCGCGCCATGCATGGCTTCTCACGACTGATCGTGGAGGATTTTGCTCCACACCTGCCGGACGAGGCGCAGCGGTATCTGCACCTGGTCCAGGACAACGCAGAACAGATGGGCCGCTTGATCGACGATCTGCTGACCTTCTCACGGCTCGGTCGCAAGCCCCTGGAGAAACAACGTGTGCGCACGGCAGATCTCGTGCGGCAAATCGTGAGCGGTCTACAACAGGAGCACACAGGGCGAGAGGTCGCAATCACGATCGGCGACCTGCCGGATTGTACCGCCGACCCTGCCCTTTTGAAGCAAGTCTTCGCCAATCTGCTCTCCAATGCCGTGAAGTTCACGCGCACCCGCAACCCGGCATCGATTGAGGTGACGAGCCGCGTCGATGGCAGTGAACCCATCTATCAAGTGAAAGACAACGGGGTGGGGTTCGACATGCAGTATGCGGGCAAGCTGTTTGGCGTGTTCCAGCGCCTGCACCGGGCCGAGGAGTACGAGGGCACGGGCGTCGGCCTGGCAATCGTGCAGCGCATCATCCATCGGCACGGCGGCCGCACATGGGCAGAGTCGGAACTCGACAAAGGCGCGACATTCTATTTCACGCTGGGAGGTGCCTCTCATGACGGGGGAGCCGGTCGAAATTCTGCTGGTTGAGGACAATCCCAATGACGAGGAGCTGACCCTTCGCTCGCTCAAGAAAAACAACGTCTCGAACCAGATCCATGTGGTTCGGGACGGCGCTGAGGCGCTGGACTTTCTGTTCGGGAAAGGCGCCTACAGCGGCCGCAGCCTCAGGGATGGCCCAAAAGTAATCCTGCTGGACCTGAAACTGCCGAAGGTGGACGGCTTGGAGGTGCTGCGGCACATCAAGCACGATGCGCAGGCGCGCAAGATTCCCGTGGTCATTCTCACCTCATCAAAGGAGGAGCGAGATATCGTTGAGAGCTACCAGCTGGGGGTCAATAGCTACATCGTGAAGCCCGTGGATTTTGCCCAGTTTACGGACGCGGTCCGGCAGCTCGGGTTGTATTGGATGCTCCTTAACCAGCCACCGGCGCTGTAGGCAACTCATGGACCGCCTCCGCGTGCTCGTGGTCGAAGACCGCCCGGCAGACGCCGAGCTGATGGTCGCAGAGCTGCGCCACGCCGGCTTCGCCTTCGACTGGCACCGAGTCGATACGGAGCGCGACTTTCTGGCTCACCTCAATCCCCTCCCCGACATTATTCTGGCAGATTTTCACATGCCTCAGTTCACTGGGCTTCGCGCCCTCGAAATTTTGAAGGACCGGGGGTTAGACACCCCACTCATCATCGTCTCCGGCAGCATCGGGGAAGAGGTCGCGGTCAACGCCATGCAGGAAGGGGCATCGGACTACTTACTCAAGGATCGGCTCATCCGCCTGGGAGCGGCGGTGAACCGGGCGCTCGAAGCCAAGCATCTGCGCGACGAGGAACGGAAGGCCAAAGATGAACTGGCCATGGCGCGCAACCTGCTGCACACCATGGGCACCTCCGTGCCTGACTACATCACGGTGAAGGATTTGGAGAGCCGGTACGTGTTGGTCAATGACGCATATGCAAATTTCCTCGGCAAGGCGACATCACAAGAGCTCGTCGGCAAGACGGTGTTCGACGTCTTCCCCCACGAGCTGGCAGCGCAATACGCCGAGGACGACCGCGCAGTCCTGCGTACAGAACAGCCGATGGTAAGAGCGGAGTCACGCACGGTCGACAGTGCGAACAACGTGCGGTGGCATTCCACCACCAGGGTGCCGCTCCGCAACGGCGCCGGACAACTGGTCGGCGTATTGAACATGTCGCGCGACATCACCGAGCAGAAGCACGCCGAGGAGCAGATCGAGCGGCAGCTCGAGACGCTGACGGCCCTCTACGCCACCGCGCAGAAACTATCGCAGAGCCTCGACCTGGACCAGCTGGCGCATTATGTGGTGGAGACAGCGGTCAAGACATTCGGCGCCCGCTTCGCCTGGATCGGTCACGCTGAACCCGGTGGGGCTATTCGACGGTTGGCCCACTGGCCGAATAGGGATGAGTATCTGAGAGACTTCGCCCCCCGCTGGGATGAGTCGCCTGCCGGCCAGGGGCCTAGCGGTCGGGCCATCCGGTCCGGATTCCCCGTCGTGGTGGACGACGTCGCCTCCGACGCGTCGCTCATCCGCCGGGACATCCTCGTCAGCCTGGGCCTGAAGAGCGCAGGGGCGTTTCCATTGATCAGTCGGGACAAGCCCTTCGGCGTCCTTGTCCTCCACGGCGCTGAGGACAACTTCTTCGGCCCCGCCCGTACTGAGTTCTTCCAGGCGTTCTCTAACCAGGCGGCCGCTGCGCTGGAGAATGCGCGCCTGTTGAACGAGGCGGAGGGGCGACTGCAACAGCTCCAGGCGTTACGCAGCATCGACGTGGCCATCACCGCCAGCCTGGATCTGCGCGTCGTGCTCAACGTCATCCTGGATCAGGTGACGACGCACCTGAAGGTGGACGCCGCCGGCGTGCTCCTGTTCGACCCCTACACCCAGACCCTGCAGTTTGCGACCAACCGCGGTTTCCGCAGCAGAGCCCTGCAAGGTAGCAACCTGCGTCTGGGAGAGGGACACGCCGGCCGCGCAGCACTGGAACGGCGCATCCTCACTGTTCAGAGTCTCGCCGATGAGCCGGGGGAGTTCTCGCGCTCCGTCAATTTTGGGCAAGAGAGGTTTGTCGCCTACGTTGCCATCCCCTTGATCGCCAAGGGACAGATTAAGGGGGTGTTGGAGGTCTTTCACCGCGCCGTGTTGTCTCCCACGCCGGAGTGGCTGGCCTTCCTGGAGGCGCTGGGAGGGCAGGCGGCGATCGCCATCGACAACTCCACGCTGTTCGACAACCTGCAGCGCGCCAACACAGAGCTGACGATGGCCTACGATACCACGCTGGAAGGATGGTCGCAGGCGCTCGATCTTCGCGACAAGGAGACCGAAGGTCACACCCTGCGCGTCACCAAACTCACCATGCGACTGGCACGCGAGATGGGGGTGAGAGACTCCGACCTGGTCCAGATCCAGCGCGGCGCGCTGCTGCACGACATCGGGAAGATGGGCATTCCCGATCAGATCCTGCTGAAACCGGGCCCACTCAGCGACGAGGAGTGGGTGGTGATGAAGAAACATCCAGAGTATGCGAACCAGCTGCTTGCCCCGATTCAGTACCTCCGCCAGGCTAAGCAGATCCCATACTCACACCATGAGAAATGGGACGGCACGGGGTACCCGCGAGGACTCCGGGGCGAGGAGATCCCGTTACCTGCCCGTATCTTCGCGGTCGCCGACGTGTTCGATGCGCTGACCTCCGACCGCCCCTATCGGAAGGCGTGGCCGAAAGATAAAGGCCTGGCGTACATTCGTGAGCAGGCGGGCAAGCATTTTGATCCTCATGTCGTGGAGACATTTCTCCGCATGACGTTGTAGAAATCTGACACCGGAAGGCGTGCCATGACTGCCGCCGACGGACCGCAGATCGATATCGAGCCGCTCTCCCCCTCCCGCCTGGGGCTGCGGCCGGCGGAGTGGCTCCGTCGTATCCGCGCCGCGGTGTTGGCCTATCCGCGCTTGGCCGCCGGGATGCTGCTCGCGGTCACCGTGCTCTCCTTCGCGGACCTGGTCGAGATCATCCCCGCATTAGAACCCGTCACACATCACGCCTGGTTCCCCTTCATCCACGCGACGCACATCGTCCTGTCGATGATCCTGCTCCTGTACATCGGCCATCGGGTGGAACCTGCGCTGGGCCTGTTGGGCGTCGGCTGGCTCTTGATCGTTCTGGCCCCCTACATCGTGATGAGACACCGCGAGGAACTACCCGAGATCGTGCGGTTGTTGGCCATGATGGGCGCGATGGGGTTCGCCATCTACCTCAGCGCCGTTCGCAAACAACTGCAAGATGTGCTGCACGAGCTGGCCATCCGCGACCCGGTCACAGGCCTGTTGAACCGCCGCCAGTTTGAGCGGGAACTCGCCCGTCAGATTCTGGTCGTGGAGCGTTATCGCATTCCCGCCGCCGTCGTGTATCTTGACCTCGACAAATTCAAGGCCGTCAACGATTCCCTAGGCCACCAGGCCGGCGACCGCCTGCTGATCGGCATCGCTGAAATTCTCAAACAAAATATCCGTGCCACCGACGTCGCCGCCCGGTTGGGCGGAGATGAGTTCGCCTTGATTTTGACCTACACGTCCCTCGATGAAGCCAAGACTGTCGCCGAGCGGCTGGCGCAGGCCTTTCGTGAACATCACGTCTCAATCGGCGACCAGCTGGTAGCCACGACAGGCAGCTTCGGCGTGGTAGGCATCGACCGCAAGAGCTCGGTGAGCGCCTTGATGGTCGCTGCCGACCTGGCGATGTACGCTGTCAAGAACCGCGGCGGCAACGGGGTTTCTCTCGTTCCCCTGATCGCATAGCGGCCCTGGGCTCCCTCCTGCGACTCAGCGGTGCCCCGCTGAGGTATAAGACATAAGCAGACGCCCCCCGAAGGAGCCCACATTGCGTCAGACTGAGTC
>VBAI01000107.1 GCA_005882295.1 Candidatus Segetimicrobium genomatis
GGTATGATTCATGCGATTGCGCGGGCCTATGCGCACCTGCCCAGCCGCCAGCCGGAAGGTCATGTCGAGCGCAAGGTCTCCCTGATCCGCCTGTTGATCCTGTTCGCGCTCCTGCCGATCCTCTGGTGGGATGTGGTGTCTCCCGAGACGAAGATTATGCTGATCGGTCTCACGGCGCTGCTGGCATGTTATATCCTGAGCGCATTGATCATCCTGCCGCGCCTCCGTGGGGTACTGCGGCAGGACGTGTTTCTCACCATCGACATCCTGGCGATCACCGCACTGGTGTGGTATACAGGCGGGATCAACAGCAGTCTCCTGTTTCTCTTCTATCTTCCGGTCCTGGCCGCGGCGATCCGCCTCGAGCTCCGTGAAGCGATCATGTCTGCGGTGGCGGTGTCTGGGATCGTCATCTGGATGTGGAACGTGGCCGAGGGCGGGCTACCCTCGCTGGGGTCAACGACACTGCGGGTCGGCCTGTTCACCGGCAGCAGTCTGGTCACGGCGCTGATCTTCGGCATCATGGCCCAGGAGAGTCGCCTGCTGAAAGAACGTGGACGCAAGAACCGTGAACTCAACGACAAGCTGACCGAGTCGACCGACCAGCTCCGGCGCCGCCTCGGGGAACTGGAATTCGCGTATGAGCTCTCCCGAAAGCTGGCGATTGTCACGGACACGGCGGCAGTCCTGGTGAAGGTGACGGAAGCAGCGCAGCAGCTGCTGCGGGCTCCCTACGGTGCCGTGTTCCTGACGAACCATACCGCCGGCGATCTGGATCTCGCCTATGTGCAGGGATTGACCGATCGCGACGCAGCCCAGCTGATGCGCGTGTGCGCGGGCAAAGTGACCGCCGATACCACCAGCCCGGTCACGGTCGAAATCCAGGACGCGCCCTGGTTGCGCGCCGTGTGCACCCCCATTATGCTGGCGGGGCGGCTGGAGGGGATCCTGTGCGCCGGCGGAGATGACCAGTGGCATCCGGCCCGGCACTCGGTGGCCGTGCTGGGGCACGTGGGCAGTCAGGCTGGCATGGCACTGGACCGGGCATCCCTGCTGGAAAACCTGCAGCGCCTGGCCGCCGCGAAGCCGGAGGCGCGCCTGTTCACGCGGGATCAGTTCGACAACATTCTCTCAGACGAGATCAAGCGGGCCACCCAGCTGGGCACGCCGTTCGCGATTCTCAACCTGGTCCTGGAGGACACCACCACCGACCCAGTCCACAAGCGGTTCACAGAGAGCGTACTCGGAACCATCCGCCGCGCCGATATCGTGGCCCAGAGCGACAGGGGCGCGTTGCTGGTCATGCTCTCCCTGGCCACCCAGGCCAGCTCAAAAAAGTTCATTACCCGGCTTCAGCACGAGCTGCGGGAGGACACCGCACTGGCCCAGCTGCTCCATGGGGCCCCGCCCGACCTTCGTGTCGGCATCGCCACCTTCCCTGACGATGCCGTGAACGGCGCCGAGCTGATCTTTGCCGCGCAGAACGCCGTGGAATCAACCGACCGGCAGCATCCAGTGGTGTGCGCGGCGGACCTGGACGCCGAACCGGGCCCGGTCCGCTAGTATCCCGACCCGAACGCCGAGCGCTTCACCGTGGCCAGCACCTGCTGCTGGTAGTAGACAGGTCCGCCCTCGTCCGCCGTCACGTTCGACGGGTAATGCGTCGACGCGAAGAGCGCGTAGATGTTGCTCGCGGAGATCGCCAGGCCGAAGTAGTCGCCGATGAAGCCGCGGCCATCCGGGCATGGATCCCTGGCCCCGGCACAAGGATATTGCGAGAGTCCACCCACGCGCTGCCCGGGCTGCTCCGGATCCCACGTGAACTGTGAGATGCGGACGTTGGATCCGATGCGGGCCGCCCCGGTACCGGTGTCTTTGTACGCCTGCAGCGAGACGTCGATGCAGAAGTTCGTGCGTCCCACGTCCGCCGCCAGCACACCCGCGTCGCTCGGGCAGGCCTTACGGCGATCGTAGAAGGCGACCGCGACCGCCCCCGCGGGCCCGGCCGCCACGGTCGGCTGGAACTGGTCCGTGGGGAGAGTGGCCGTGTCCGCATTGTCGTTGACCACGACCGGCGTCAACCACGTCAGGCCCCCGTCGGTCGACTGC
>VBAI01000302.1 GCA_005882295.1 Candidatus Segetimicrobium genomatis
CACGTATATCCGGCCCGCTCCGTCCACGAAGATCCCGGCGGGATAGTAGAAGTGATTGACTCCGGTCCCCGGGACACCTCCCACCGTCGTCCAGTTTGCTCCGGTCATATCGTTCATCCGCACCAGCCGATTATTGCCGGAATCCGCCACGTAGATCCGCCCCGTGCCATCCACGAAGACACCGGCGGGGTGGACGAATTGGCCAACCCCGTCGCCCTGGCTGCCAAGAGTTATCCAACCTGCTCCCGTCATGTCGTCTACCCGGACTATGCGATTATTGCCCGAGTCCGCAACATAGATCCGGCCTGCTCCATCCACGAAGGCCCCGCCGGGATAGGCGAACTGGTTGACCCCGGTCCCCTGACTCCCAAACGTCGACGAGCCGGCTCCTGTCATGTCATTCATCCGGACAATCCTGTGGTTGAACCTATCCACGACATAGATTCGTCCTCTACCATCCACGCAGATGGAGCGGGGATCAGTAAGCTTCACTGCAGGGTTCCGAGAGCCGGTGGTTGTCCAGCCTGCCCCGGTCATGTCGTCCATCCGGACAACCCGTCTGTTATCGGAGTCGGCCACGTAGATCCGGCCTGCTCCATCTACGAAGATCGCGGCAGGATCCTTGAACTCCTTGGGCCCGCTGCCCCGGGTACCCAGAGTTATCCAGCCCGCACCCGTCATATCGCTCACCCTGACAATGCGGTTGTTTCCGAAGTCCACGACATAGATCCGACCGGCTCCGTCAACGAAGATCGCGGAAGGATTGTTGAACTGCCTGGTTCCGCTACCCCAGGTGCCCAGGGTCGTCCACCCTGTCCCCGTCATATCGTCCATCCGAACGATGCGGTGATTAAAAGTGTCTACGACGTAGATCCGGCCTCTTTGGTCTACGAAGATCCCACGAGGCTGAGAAAACTCTTTCACCCCTGTGCATTGGTGCACTTGCGGACATGTTCCGAGAGCCGTCCAGCCTGCACCCGTCATGTCGTCCACCCGGACGATGCGGTGATTGGAAGCGTCCGCGATGTAGATCCTGCCTGCTCCGTCCACAAAGATGCCACGAGGCTCAAAAAACTTCTTAACCCCGGTGCCGTGTTCACCAAGCCACGTCCAGCCCCCGTGCGACATGTCGTTCACGCGCCCAATCCGGTCGTTAGCGAGGTCGGCTACGTAGATCCGGCCCGCCGCGTCGACGAAGAGCCCTCGGGGAAACGGATCTCCAGGAGGCTGAAAGTTGCTTAGCACAACCTCAAAGGCGGCCCAGCCAGCCCATGTCATGTCGTCTGCCCGAAGGATGCTGCTGTTGCCTACATCCACCACGTAGATCCGCCCCGTCGCGTCCACGAAGACGCCATTGACGGTTCCTAACTCAGGGGTACCCAGCAGTGTCAATCCCGCCCCTGTCATATCGTTCACACGTGCGATTGCCGTGTGAGCATCATCGGCCCAACTCGTTCCGGTCACATAGATCTGCCCAGTACGCCCCGCGAAGGAATGAACGACCCCGGGGATGGCGATTCCCGCCTCAAGAAGCACCCCCAGCGTCAGAACCAAAATCCGAAGAAAGCCACTCCGCACCAGGGGTATTCTCCACGTCACTATCGCGAAATGCTGTAGGCTAAAGTTGTCCACGTACGGCCACCGTCCAGCGTCTTCAGCAGGAATGGAAACGTCTGTCTGGCACCTCCGCCATACGGATCCGTATTCCTGACCGCCCATCCCACTTCCGGCGAGATAAAGGCAAGATGCGTCACGTCGCCAAAGAGTTGGCTGGAGTGAACCTTCGTCCACTGCCGGCCACCATCGATAGTCATGTACAACGTGTCTTCGCTCTTCACCCATCCGTGACTCATGTCGATGAAGGTGCTCGGCCGTGGTCGGGGATTGATCCTGTTTTCGGGCACCGGCACAGGTGTGGTATACATCCACGTTGTGCCGCCGTCGCGTGTCACGTAAAAGACAGTAACCGGTCTGGTGTGTTCGGTCTCTGCATTGGGATCGCTACGATGCGAAGTTGTGTAGTCTGCACGCAAGATCCCGTCCTGGGCTGTGAAGACCCTTGGCGGCCACAGATAAGCTTCCCAGTGAGGGGTGAGTTGCGGGGGGAGGGGGAGCTTCTGCTCTTGCCACGTGCGCCCTCCATCGCGTGTGACATACAGATACTGCCAGTCGGATGGAATGCCTAGCCCTGTGATCAAGCCTGTCGTGGAGTTGAAAAACGTGATGCCCGTCATCCCGCTCAGATTTGTCAGCCCGCTATTCCTGTCCGTGTTGCTTGACACTTTGATCCATGTCTCCCCGCCGTCCGCCGAACGGTAGATGTCGACATCGGTGTGCCCCGTGTAGCCGACTATGTCATGGATGAGCCACCCCTCGCGGGGATCAAGGAACGAGATCGAACTCCAACCTGGGTTGACCACCGTCGACTGTACGGAAGATCTCGATGGAACTTTCGTGCGATGATTTTCGCACCCATTTCCCTGCTAACGCAATCTGTGAGTCCAATGCGTGCAGGTAGATTACGCCGGTCCTCTTTCCTGATGAGTCGACAGGCGTAATATCTTCCCATTTAGTTCCACCGTTAGTTGTACGCAACACGAGGCCCGGTAAGATATTAGGGGGGCACGGATCGCATCCAGCGGTCACAGCCCACCCGATCTGCGCATCGATCATTTGGAGGGAGACCAGGGGGGATACGCTGTCGTTGCCCTGCAACGCAGAAGTGGGTCGAGAGGTCAGCCCGAGCGTCAAGGTCACCGCGGCAATTACTAGAGCTACTCGCATACGCGATCACTCCCGTGCCGAAAATAGGCGGTCCTCAACAAATTATGCCCCGAGCGGATCATCAGCCGCCACTCTCGATATTTGCTGTGTAGCCCCGACGCCCCGAACAGCAAGGGAAAGGTTACGCTGAAGCTCGTTGTTACTCCGCGGGCAATAGTGGGTCGTGGTCAGCCCGCTGGCACTCCGCTCGCCGGCGGGTAGGGGAATAGCGCAGTCTTCGAGCGCGTTGCCCAATATATGGCGGATTGGAACACTCGGGTTATAGACGAGTTTCACGCGAAGCGCGGAAAAGGCATCGGAACGTTTGGCGACAACCTCCTGCTCCTTACGACGCGCGGGGCCAAAAGCGGCCAACTGCGCACGACGCCGCTCGTCTACCACCGTGATG
Source organism: Candidatus Segetimicrobium genomatis (assembly GCA_005882295.1). Classification (GTDB taxonomy): domain Bacteria; phylum Sysuimicrobiota; class Sysuimicrobiia; order Sysuimicrobiales; family Kaftiobacteriaceae; genus Telluricultor. The sequence goes on from VBAI01000302.1 coordinate 3,173, forward strand.
GTCAACGCTACGTCATCGCGGCGTCGAAAGGCGGCGCGCCGACGCATCCCGGCTGGTACCATAATCTGGTGAAGTATCGCGAGGCCGAGATTGAGGTGGGCACGGAGAAGTTCAAGGTGCGCGCAACGCCGATTCCGAAGGGAGTCGAGCGCGACCGTCTCTACGAGGCGCATGGCAATGTGTTCGCGGGATTCCGCGACTATCCGAAGAAGACAAAGCGAATCATTCCGGTCGTC
>VBAI01000108.1 GCA_005882295.1 Candidatus Segetimicrobium genomatis
CCACCGCACTGGAACTTCGGAGATCTTGTTCTAACTCCGATCCCACTTTTCTCGTACCCCACCGGCCCACGTTCAGACAGCATCTGCCCGGGCGTAAGAGGACTTCCTAAGGGGAAGGCAAAGAACACCGGGGACTTTTGAGGTAAAAGCGTGTCCCAAGCCATCGCCACTGTGACCGGACAACAGGAGCGACCGATCGGCTTCCTCGGCCTCATGCGCAACCGCAACTATGCACTGTTGTGGTGGGGCCAGTTGGTGTCTGAGTTAGGGAATCGATTCCATTGGATCGCCGTGTCTCTCTGGGTCTACTCTTTAACGCGATCGGCCGCAGCGGTCTCGTTGGCGATCTCATCAATGTTCATTGGGGGCTTATTGGTTAGCCTATGGGCAGGGGTCATTGTTGACTGGCTGGATAGGCGAAAGATCCTTATTGCGGCGGACGTTGTCCGGGCACTCCTTGTGGCGATCATCCCACCGTTAATGGGAGTAAACGTTTGGCTCGTCTATGCGGATCTCGCTCTTATCTCAGTGGCGACGGCTTTCTTTCGCCCGGCGATGTTCGCTGTCATTCCGGCAGTTGTTAGCAAGCGAGACATCCTACCGGCAAACTCGTTCTTTTCGGCAATGGATACAGGAACTGAGATCCTAGGCCCTGCCCTCGCTGGCATCATCGCCTCTCAATTTGGCTACGCGCCGTTGTTGTACATGGATGCGCTTACCTACGTTTTCTCCGCGCTTTGCTTGCTGGCGACTTCTGTCTCTGCTGCGAGAGAGACTGTCAATGAGCGCGCTGCCAAGCGGTCAATGCTCAGCGCAATTGCAGACGGATTGCAGTACATTAAACAAGACGCGCTGCAGAGACAGCTTTTCATGTTGATATTCCCCGCCTACTTGGTTGGGAGCGGCCTGAACGCTCTCGCAACACCGCTTGCGAAAGGCGCAGTCGGGATTACCGACGCGGAGTTTGGTACATTTAACAGCGTCTGGGGGGTGGGATTCCTTGTGGCTTCGCTCCTCCTGGGGTGGTTCGGCGGGAGTCTAAGCAGGAGTGTCTTAATTGTTGGTGGGTTTTTCCTTGGTTTTGCTTCCTCGGCCGCGATGGGCCTGAGCAGATCTTTTGACGCACTTTTGGTCACCGCGTTTGCTGTGGGGTTTGCCAACACTCTTAACTACGTCGGCATGACTACGGTCTTGATGGAGCGTACCCAACAAAAGTTGATAGGACGGGTCATGGCCACGCGTCAAGTCGCATTGGGATCAATACGTGTCCTGTCACCTTTGGCATTTGGTGCTCTTGGGGACGTTATAGGCGTCCGCCAGTCGATATGGATAATGGCTGCCATGGGTACTTTAGGAACAGCTGCAGTCGTGGCGTTCAGCCCGGCGCTTAGAAGGATTGACAGCACCGAAGGGCCTGCCCCTTTGCCAAAGATTTGGCAATCTCTCGTTATGCCCGCAAACCCAGAGTTCGATAGGAATGAACAGGCGAGACTCAACCTGTATGCTCTCGCGATCATGGTGTTTACCTGGCTGGCGGTGGCAGTGAGATACCCTGGCTACGGAATCGGGTTATTTCTGGCTTTACTGGGGACGGGCTACCTCGGGCCCTTTTTGAAGGGCAGATTTTCCGCCATGGCTAGTGAGCAAGCCGAACGAATGTTCGCTTCGGCTCAAAGGATGCTGACAAGATCACGGGGCGCGAATGAAACTCGAAAGTGAATCCGGGGCCCCACAGAGGAGAACGCTGTACTGGCTAGAACTCCGGAAACTAACCGGACCGACAGCGCGTTACAGTCGGCGATTCCAACGCCGCGCATAGGTTGTCCGTAACAGAGCGACTGCTCTGAGTGGACACCCTCAACTGAATAGATTCCCCGGAGAGCTTCGCGTAGCCGATTATCGTTTGAGGATGGTATCCCACATGAGTCGCATCTTGGCTAAAGTTCTCCTTCGCGGTTTTTGGGGTGACAGAGGAGCATAGCTGCGGTTCGGTTTTTCCTTTTCATGCTAACCGTTCAAAGACTTCCCAGAGACTTTCAATTGTTCATCATGGCGGTCGTTCTCGCCGCAGCTGCGCTCCTTTGGCTGTTTGCCACGGAGATCCGATGGCAGGCATGGCCCGAACTTCTGATGTTCATGATTTTAATCACCGTCACGTCCACGTTTCCAATCCCGCATCCTCGCGGAGGCTATGTTACCTCAACGACGACGCTGATGTATGTTTTGCTGAGCGTGCAGGAACCCGCTTCAGCTCTTCTTGTCGCAGGATGCGGGTACGCAATAGGACACGCTACTTCGAGGGGCTGGGTGCCTTGGCGAACTTTCTTCAATGGCGCCCAAATGGGAATCAGCGTGGGATTGGCCAGTTTGGTCTTCCGACAGCTTGGTGGCTCGCCACATACCCCGGGAGTCGTGTCCTTTCTCTTGCCTTTCACACTTGCTTCTCTAGTCCATCAAGCAGCCAACAACTTCTTCGTTACTTCATTCTTTGGTAGACTTCGTCAGACTCCGTGGGTGCGAACGTGGCTTGTGGAGTTCAAGGATTCTCTCTCTTCGAACCTCCTGACCGTACCGAGTGCGGCGTTACTAGCGATACTATACGTTTTCGTCCATCCCGTCACCCTGCTCTTGTACCTTATTTCCTTACCTGCCCAGCGATGGGCTATTCAGCTCTACTTGCAGCAAAAGCAAATATACAAGCAGGCAATTGACTCACTTGTACTCGCTATCGACGTCAATTTCCCGCAAGGAGCAGGCCACTCGAAGCGAGTTGCTGACCTCGCAGCTGCGCTCGCCAGGAAGATGCGTTTGCCCGATCCGGATGTCGAGGCAATCGAACTAGGCGGCCTTTTGCACGATGTGGGGATGATCGGGCTGGAGGAATTCTTTGACCCGGTAAACCAACTGGACTTGTCTGTCACTGAGCGGATTCGACAGCACGTGCTGATGGGAGCAGAAATCGCCGCAGAGTTGCCGCGCCGCGACGTGAGCAAGATTGTATTGCATCACCACGAGAACTTTGACGGGAGTGGGTATCCTCAGGGACTAAAGGGTGCCCAGATCCCAGTCGGAGCGAGGATAGTCGCTGTGGCAGAAGCTTTCGAATCTATGCTTGCGGGCGGCTTTCCCTATCAGGACAGGTCTTCATCTGGCGAAGCAACAGATGCCATAAGGAGGCAAATCGGTCAGGCGTTCGATCCCAGGGTCGTCGACGCTTTTCTCGCCCTCAGCACTGAGGAGACTCCATCGTCGCGACACGGGAAAGGCGGCCTATGATTCAAGAGACGGAAGCGGAATAGATGGGTAAGCGATCTCTCTCACTGGTTCTGTCGCTGTTCGGCGGTGCGGCATTAGTCTACGTTGCTGTCGCGGCAGCCGTTGTTGGTGTGGCTGGTCGGAACCTGTTGCTGTTGACTCTGGTACTGCCGACCGCTTGGCTTCGTGTCAATCTTGAGCCCGCGGGTCACCTAACGCTCGCTCCCGCAGTTGTAATTACCGCGCTAGTTCTGGCCCCTCCGTATGTGTCGGTGGCCGTAGCGGCTTTTTCTGCAATCGTGAGTGCGGTCCTGTTCGCCCGCATGCCGCTGAAACGAGCTCTCGAGGATGCCGGTGAAGATACGATCCCCATAGTACTGGCATTGGCGTCGACTGGAGCTCTGTTGAGCTTGCCAGAGGGGCTCGCGAGCCGCGGCTTTGGACAGCAGCTCTTTGCCGTTCTGGTGTATGTGCTTTCTCGAGTTGTCCTCGCCGCGATAAGAGCGAGCATTTTCGATGGGATCGAAATTAAGACGTTCCTCTCAAGTTCTGGTCGGGTCCTTGCTTCAAATGCGATGCTCCTATCTTTGGTCGCACTGGGCCTAAGCCGGCTTACAAACATTTATGGGAACACCGGATATTTCGTCCTGCCGCTTGCTATCATCGCGTTGATCGAATCGTATCATCCGTTCAAGCTTCTTAGCGACCAGAGGAGTGTACTCTTTGCTAGTCTTTCGATGGTGGCCCAGGCCATTGATCTAAAAGATGCGTATACAGGAAAGCATGCTCGTGATGCATCTGATATCGCTGTCCGGCTCGCGAGATCCCTTCGCCTAGCCGAGTCTGAAGTTAGAAAAATCCGAATCGCCGCTATACTGCATGACATCGGGAAAATAGGGGTGAGTGGGAGAATAATTCGGAAACCGTCAGCGCTGAATTCCGAAGAAATGTATGCTATGAGGCAACACCCTGTAATTGGGGCTGAGATAATGCAGCCCGTGGAACTTCTTACGGAGGCCGCTGAAATCGTTCGGCATCATCATGAGCACTATGATGGTAGCGGTTACCCGAGCGGATTGGAGGGGGATGCTATTCCGATCGGGTCCCGGATCGTCCTTGTAGCGGATGCCTTCAACGCGATCACGACGGACCGGCCCTACCGCAAGGCCAGATCAAAGAACGAAGCCTTAGGCGTGCTTAGAGAATACTCGGGGAAACAGTTCGATCCGAAAGTCGTGGCAACATTAGAGGCGATTGTCGCCATCCTTTAGATAGCACACAAGATGAACATAAGATAGCGCACATATAGCACACGAATCCCCAAATTCACATCCTGCTCCCTTCTGTGCCGGATACTGAACTTACGTCAAAGACATCTGCCCTGACGAGAGGGAGCAAGAGAAAATGCCGCCAGTGACAGTCAAGGTGTTGGGCGGTTTTTCGATGGTGGCTACTTCCCCGGTTCGGTTCGCTACGCACAAGACCGAGTCATTATTTGTCTACCTCCTTTTGAGTGGGCAGGCCGTCAGCAGGGATCGATTGGCCGGGATCTTTTGGCCCAATGCGACAGAGGAGCGCGCGCGGAGAAATTTGAGTACGGCGCTCTGGCGCCTCAAATCCGTTACCCAATCAATACCCGAAATTTGGATCGATGTAAGTGGAGACTCGGTGAGGCTGAGGTGTGAAACGGTCGAAATTGATGCGGTTCGCTTTCGTTCGCTCGTGGAATCCTTGCCAGGTTTGGATGGCCACTCGCGTACCACAACGATGGCGGAGGCTGAGCGGCTCTACAATGGTGATTTCCTTGACGGTTTTCCGGATGAATGGTGCGAGGATGAGAGGAGGTACCTAAGAACGCTCTATGGCCGATTATTAAGACAGCTCGTTGAAACGAGCAAGACTTCGGGAGAATTTGTGCAGGGGATCCGTTACGCGCGCAGGCTTGTCGAAATAGACCCCTTTGATGAAGAGAGTCATCGTGAGCTCATGCTACTCTATCATCTTTCCGGAGATCGAGGGGCAGCGATGGCTCAATTCGAAGCGACGAAGAGGATCTTGCAAGAGGAGCTTGGTACTCAGCCGTCCCCGGCTTCTGTTGAGCTCTACCAGTACATTCGCTCGCGCAGCGAGTGGGAGGCCAACCGGGTTCTAAAGTCAGCGGATTGGAAGAAAGCAGCCAACTCATCAGACGTGCCGATCGTGGGCAGGGACGAACATCTGGCGAGTTTGATGAGAGCAGTCGATCGTGCGGCCCGTGGGCTGGGCACTGCCGTAGTCCTTTCCGGAGAGGCCGGTGTCGGAAAGACGAGGCTCGTTGAGTCGGTGGTGCTCGCGGCCGGTCTACGCGGATTTGACATTCTTCAGGGACGTTGCTTCGATCTGCTGGATCAGCCACCCTATCATGTTTTCGTCCAGGCTCTCTGGCCAAGGATTTCAAGTGCCGACAAACCTGGGGGCGGGGCTTCCTCACCTCTCGCGGCACTCTTACACGCACTAGCGCCCGAGGCTTCTCTTGACTATCGACATGCTGCGCTGTCTTCAAGGACACAATTCTTCGATAGTGCGATTGTTAACGAGGCGTTGTTAAGCCTTCTTGGTAGGAGTCATAGTGGCCGGCCGACGCTGTTGATACTTGAGGACATCCACAGAATCGACAAAGCTAGTACGGCTCTACTGCTTACTCTGCTCGAACGTCTACCAAAGGCGAACCTGTGTGTGCTCCTCACGATTCGTTCAGGCGAGAACGCGACGGCTCAAATGCAGTCACTGCTCACTGCAAACGGTGCCTCGGAAATTAGAGTTGAGGGGTTGACAGAGCAGGAGATTGGGAAATTGATCCAGGTGACTCTCCGCTCCAGGCACACACCGCCTGGCCTTCAGCGTTTCATGTGGGAACGGTCGAACGGTGTACCCCTTTTCGCCCTGGAGTCGCTGAAGCTTCTACTGGAAAATGGATTCCTGAAGAAGGACCCGCTCGGCAGCTGGTCCATGGATAAACATGCCCTTGACCTCAGAATGATCGTACCTTCTCGCGTTCAGGAGATTATCCGTCAGCGGATTGCGAGGCTCCCCTCTAATGCCAGAAAGTTGCTTTGCGCAGCTGCTGCGCTGGGGACGGAGGTGGATTTCAACCAGCTAAGGGAGTTGGTAGGGTCGTCTGAGGAGCCGTTCATTGAACATACCAACAATCTGGTGGAAGCGCAGTTGCTCCTTGAGACAAAGGAAGGATTTCGGTTCCCTCACGAGAGTACGCGTCTAGTTGCTCTCTCCATGGAGAAGAGAGCGGCACTCAAGGCGTTTCATCGGAAGGCTGCCGAGATCATTGTGCAATCCGCCCCTGGGCGAACGGAGGACCTCGCTTGGCATTATGAGGAGGCAGGGGTCCCGATCCAGGCTCTACGCTACGCCGAGGCTTCAGGAGACAAGGCCACAGCAGTCTATGCGAACGGAGACGCCGCGGCATGGTATTCAAGAGCGCTTCAACTCCTCGATGTTGTGAAGAGTTCCGATCCAGGTGAACGCGAGACGCAGCTTAGGCGGGCGGCACTAATACTCAAGCGCCAAGGGGTGCTAGATCTTATCGGAGACCGCCGAGGCCAGTCGGCCGACTTAGACGCCATCCTCTCGATTGCAGAACGATTGAGCGATCATAAGCTCCTCGCGGAAGCCCTACATCTGCGCGCCAACCTTTTGATGCGAACGAACGCTAATGAAGCGGCACTTACAACCATTCGGAAAGCGACTCAGCTATTCCGTGCTGCCAAAGATCTTCGGGCCGAGGCCCGCGTATACGAGACTGCCGGATCAGTTTACAATAACTTGCGTCGGTACGATCTCGCGTCCGCGGAGTTTAGGCGGGCGCTCCGCCTGTTTCGCCGGCTTGGAGATCGTGCTGGGCAGGCCAGAAGCTTCCTTCATCTTGGAACTCTGCTAGGCTTCCAAAGCAGAGAAGTGTTCGCGATTCGATACTTGGATCGGGCAGACGTACTTCTTCACGAAATCGGAGATCATCGGTCACGCGCCATGGCAAAGATCACAAAGGGGATCTTGTACCGATACTTAGGCCGATTGAAGTTGTCGGAATCTCACATGGCATCCGGGGTTGGTATTCTGACCCAGATTGGAGACCGTGTAGGGGTAGCGAGGGGTATGATCCATCTTGCCTTCACCCACGCGGTAATGGGAAAACACCGAGATGCAATCCATGAGTGCGAGAGGGCGCTGCGTATTGCCAAGCAGGCAAAGGATGTGCGCGCCCAGATTCTCATCCTCAACAACTCTGCCTACGGAGTGTACCGCCTAGTAGGGAGTTTCGCGCGCGCCGAGAGATACATTACTAAAGCGATGACGCTTGTTGCAGAAGCGGCAAGTACCGAGAGCGTGGCGCCGTACACTGATACTATGGCCGCGATCTCGCTCGACAGGGAGGATCTCCACGAGGCTTTGAAGTGGGCCTTGCGAAGCGAGGAGCTACATAAGCCCTTCAGGTTGAAATCTTGGATAGGACTTGAGACTGATTACAGGCTTGGGTCGGTGTATCTGGAGCTAGGCCGGTATTCTCGCGCCATGCGTTACTTGTGGAGGGCCCGCAAGCAGTACCCGAGGGGCCAGGAACTGGCTTATGAAACGCTCGCGACCGCGGCCTTGGCCAAATTGCACCTGATAAGAGGTGACATAGCTACCGCTCTTAGATTTGCGCGGGCCGTATCTGATCTGTTGCGGAAGATAGAAGGTGTGGAACAGATTCAAAAGGTCTACTGGATCTTATACCTCGTCTTCGGCTCAGCGGGTTTACATGGTGCCGCACGAAGAGTACTGCGCCAGGCTTACGCTTCGGTCATTCAACAGGCGTCGACGCTAAAGGGGCGCTTTAGACGCGTATTTCTCAGCAACGTTCGGGTCAACCGAGAGATTCTCGAAGAAGTAGGCCGCAATCCTGAATCTTTCTTGGTCCGCGGCATGAACTTCCCCGTCCCCAAGGCGCCACCGGAGGTTCATTCGACCAAATCACATCCGCCGGGCAACGAGAAATCCAGCCAGGCGGGGTCGGTCCTGGGGTCAGCCACAAAGCAGGATGGGATCAAACAGCGGAGGCATGTCATTGCGGGTCTGCTCGAACAGGGCACCCTCACCCAGGATCAGCTTGCGGCGACTCTCGGGATCTCACCTCGCACGGTTCGAAACGATCTAGCGGCTCTTCGTTCCCAAGGCCTCCTACAGAAGCCGACCCAACCGTAGATTTGCCGCTTTAGGCAACTTCGTTTGTGATACTCGGTAGATACCCTCATGGTATGGTTTGGGTACCGGTTCAAGAGGTTCCGGATCCTCCGGGCACCTAGGAACGTCGGTCCGGGGCTCTTAGGACATAGCCCTCCTGTCCAAGAGCAAGTGCCTTGGGGGATCCGGACCTAATATTTGCTTCATCCTATAAGGTGTCGGGCTCGACTATGGGCTCTTTAAGGGAAGAACGGGCGTTCTGGGTGCATCAAATTCACTCTACTTTGCTCAATTCCATCGGCGCCGCGATCCTGCAGTCGAGAGTGTGCGAACAGGCTGTGCGGGTCGGTGCACCGGACTGCTCTGGGGAGATCCAGCGACTACAAGGCATTCTCGCTGAACTGGAGGCCACGGCGCGGGCACTAACCGCCCCGCGCACACCTAAGCGCCCCGGCCGTATCGCCTCAGAGGCGAGACGCCTTATCGAGGCATTTCGGGCCTCGCACCCAGGCATTGAGCTTAACGCCGATATTCCTGAAGCTGATCTCGGGGTGCCAGAGCGGGTTGTGGAGGCCGCCTGCGTCGTGCTTCAGGAAGCGCTGGTGAATATCTCCCGTCACGCCGAGGCGCGTCGGGTTGAAGTATGGCTCACCATCGAGGAAGAGACTATTCTCCTCCGGGTTCGGGACGATGGATGTGGGTTCGATCCGCCAAAACAGGCGGCCGGCGGGCGCCTGGCATACGGAACACACTGCGGGATTCGGCTCATGGATGAATACGCCGCGATGGCGGGGGGAAGACTTGAAGTAGGCTCAGCGAGAGGGCGCGGCACCCAGGTGACCCTTTTCATCCCGGTGGGGGAACCCGCGAGTTTGCTAAAGAATCATTCATAGGAGATCATGAAAGGTTTCAGTCGGCTCGCCTCCGCGGCAGTGGTTGCTACATTTGTCCTGATAATTCTTGGGGGGCTGGTGCGCGCCACCGGCGCTGGCCTGGCCTGCCCGGACTGGCCTCTGTGCCATGGACGACTGATACCTCCGTTAGACCCTCTCGTGCTAACCGAGTGGAGTCACCGATTTGTGGCTTCGATTGTGGGGATTTTCACGCTCGCTGTCGCTGTGGCGGCCTGGCGGCTGCGGAAAGTGGGGCAGCTTGGCTTGGTGGGTCTCTCAAATCTTGCGCTGGTCCTGGTAATTGTTCAGATCGGGCTGGGTGG
>VBAI01000109.1 GCA_005882295.1 Candidatus Segetimicrobium genomatis
CGCGACGCTTGTGGTTCTGGCCGTTCTCGCGTCCCGCGTTTCTGAGTCAGAAGCGTACCGGCCGGAGGCCGCCGGGCGACCCGGACGCTCTCGGGTGCAGCGGGTGATGGACTACGTCGCGTTGACCAAACCGCGCATCATTGTCTTGCTGCTCGTGACTGCCTTTGCATCCATGCTGATTGCCGCTCCGGGAAGAATCTCGCCCTGGCTCATCTTCTTTACGCTTGCCGGCGGGGCGATGTCCGCGGGTTCGGCCAACGCGATCAACCAGGTGCTGGAGCGCGACATCGACGCGCTCATGTCCCGAACCCGCCGTCGGCCAATTCCAGCCGGCCGCGTGAGCCCACCTTATGCCTTCGCGTTTGCTGTTTTGTTGGGAACAGTTGCCTTCGTCGAGATGGCGGTTCTAGTGAACCTGCTCGCCGCGGTCCTATCTCTGGCAGCGTTGCTCTTTTACGTGTTTGTTTATACGGTATGGTTGAAACGATCTACGCCGCAGAACATCGTCATCGGCGGGGCTGCTGGCGCCGTGCCCCCGCTGGTCGGATGGGCGGCAGCTACCGGACACCTGAGCCTGACGGCGATCCTGCTGTTTGTCATCGTCTTTCTGTGGACACCCCCGCACTTCTGGGCCCTGGCCCTGTTCCGCCGCGATGATTACGCGCTCGCACACGTGCCAATGCTACCTGTCGTCGCCGGGGAAACGGAGACCAGGCGCCAAATTGTGATATACACGGTTGTGCTCGTCCTGGTCACTTTTCTCTTGTATCCCGTGGCTCGTTTGGGGCCGGTCTACTTGCTTTCAGCGGGATTTCTGGGCGCGGCGTTTGTGATGCTGGCTGTACGGTTGCAGCGCCAGCAAACAACAGCCGCGGCGGTCAGGGTGTTTGGATACTCCATCTTTTATCTTGGCTTGCTCTTTGCCGCAATGGTGGCCGATCGCCTTCTTCAAGCCTAAAGTTAGGAATCAACCCCTCCCATATAGCCGTGTGTATGATAGTGTGTAATCGGTGACCTGACTTGCGCATGTCGCGGACGAATGTGATGTTGCCCGACGACCTGCTGGACGCGATTGATCGTGTCGCAGGAGCACGCCGGCGCAGTGCCTTTCTTGCTGAGGCGGCTCGGGAAAAGCTGGCCCAGATGCGGTTCGAGCGAGCCGCGGGCCGTGCCTTTGGATCGTGGACAGATGCGGATCATCCTGATCTGATGACTGATGCCGACATGGACCGGTACCGCCGACGCCTTCGCGCGACCACGACCCGCCGGCTGCGCGCTCTGCTGGATACAGACGTCATCATCTGGTACCTGCGCGGCCGGGAATCCGTCCACGCTTGGGTGCAAGAGATTAGCAGAGATGGTGTGCCGCGTTGTTCGGCACTGTCGGTTACGGAAGTTGTCTCGGGTATGCGACCGAAGGAGGAATCGGCGACTCGCGAGTTTCTTCAAGCATTACGGGTGATCGACGTTGACCGTGGTATTACGTGGCATGCGGGCGAACTCATCCGGAGCCGCGGGCGCGAAGGGGTTACCTTAGATTTTGTCGATGCCACGATTGCGGCGACGTGCCTTCGGCATCATCTTGCCCTCGCCACGTACAACGTTAAGCACTATCCGATCCCTGAACTGCATTTCGCGCGTAGCCTCTCGTGAGCAGAGTCCCACCGTCGGTGTCCGCGCCAGCAAGACGATGTGGGATCGCTCCGGGGTTCCAGTTCACGGTGCCAGGCACCGATGAAGTAAGAATGGCTTGAGTTGGCTATTGGAGAATGACCCGACCGAGTCATTGCTTTAGGGCGAGCCCGGCTGAGGCGTCCAGAGCGAGGATAACCTGAAGTTATGGTGTGTTGTTGGACCCGCCGAGTATTTTCGTCAGTGCCTGTCACCGTCGCCAATAACCATGAGTGAACGCAAGAGACTTGAAGACAAACTCACACTCCTAAAAGCCAACCGGATTCCACGCCGGGAGATATATGGCTTGATTCACGACTTTGGCGAAGCTCGGTTTCTTGCAGCGGAGCCTCAGGTAGCGAAACTTTTGACGCACAGGAATCCTGAACTGCGATACATAGCAATCATGGTTCTTGCGCTCCATTGGAAGATGAAGAGATATCGCCGTGCTCTGGAGCGTCTTCTCGCCGAGGACTCGAAACATCATGTGCGCCGAATAGCCGCAGCAGGTTTAGGCCACGTACTTCGGGCGAGTCGAGACAGCCAGGCAATCCGATTGCTGTTGGAGAAACTTTGTGACCGCGCAGAGGTAGGGTCTGTGCGGAAGACCGCTTATGAAGCCATCCTGGAGA
>VBAI01000014.1 GCA_005882295.1 Candidatus Segetimicrobium genomatis
GAGGAACTCGCCGCGGCCGGCCAGGTGCCACACCACGCTGGGGACATAGTGGTCGTACGCGCCGGCGCCCAGGAAACACACCGCGCGGTCGTTGTGCACGTTCTCGCCGGCCATGGCCCGCATCTGGGCCATCAGCTCCGGATCGCTGAGCGCGGGGGGCAGGCGCAGCGGCCGGTCCACCCGTACCGAGGCAGGAATGTCGGCGAACAGGTCCTCGACCGACGCGACGCCGATCGTGCGGAGCATCTCCTCCCGCTCGGCATCGGTGGCCGGGATGTATTTGTGCTGCGTCCTCCGCGCCACGCGGGGAGGAACGTTCGCGCCTCGGGTGCGGGCGGTCATGTGGCGGGTTCCCCAATAAGGCCCAGGTATTTCTCCACGGGCATCAGCTGTTCGAGCTCACGCAGGTCGTCCGGTTGCACGACAATCATCCAGCCCTTGCCGTATGGGTCTGAGTTTACCACCTCAGGCGTGTCGGCCAGCGCGGCGTTCACCTCGACCACCGTGCCGCTGACGGGCGAATAGAGGTCAGACACCGCCTTGACCGACTCGACGACCCCGAACGGCTGCATATAGGTGACCTTCGCGCCGACGGCCGGCAACTCAACGAAGACCACGTCAGTGAGGCGATCGGCCGCGAACCGCGTGATCCCCACGCGGACCCGGCCGCCCTCCGCGCGCGCCCATTCATGCTCAGATGAATACCGCAGATCCTTTGGGTACATCACACCCCCCACGAGACAGTTGGAAAGTTGGAGCGTTGGAAAGTTGAAAAGTCAACGTGGAAACTCTTCAACTCTCCAACTCTTCAACTCTTCAACTCCTCCTGTAGAACGGTAACTTCACGACCCGGGCGTCCTCCAGCCGGCCTCGAATCTCCACCTGCAGTGGGGTGCCGGGGGGAGCATAGGCCCGCTCGACATACCCCATGCCGATGCTCTTGCGGATCCACGGTCCGAAGGTACCGCTGGTCACCTGCCCGATACGCCGGCCCTCCGCCTGCAACGCGTATCCGTGTCGGGGGACGGCACGCCCCTGCATCTCAAATCCTACAAGTTTCCGGGCCACACCGCGCGCTTTCTGGGCCAGCAGGGCCTCCCGGCCGATGAACGCCACCTTGTCGAACTTCACCGTCCAGCCCAGTGGAGCCTCAAGCGGCGTCGCCGTCTCATCAATATCATTCCCGTAGAGCATGTACCCCGCTTCCAGCCGCAGGGTGTCCCGCGCGCCCAGACCCGCCGGCGCAAGGCCGTGAGGACGGCCGGCCTCTACCAGCGCGCTCCACAGGGCCGGGGCTGCGTCCCACGCACAGGCGATCTCAAACCCATCTTCTCCAGTGTACCCGGTGCGGGCGACCAGGCACCGCAGCCCCGCCACCTCCAGCCCATCGGTGAAATGAAAGGACGCCAGCCGTGTGAGATCGGCCCTGGTCAGCCGCTCAAGGATTGACTGTGCCTTCGGCCCCTGCAACGCGAGCAAGGCGAGGTCAGCGGACCGGTCGCGGGCCGTGGCCGCACGGGTGTGCTCGGCGATCCACTGGAAGTCTCGCTCTGTCCGGGATGCGTTCACGACAAAGAGAAACCTGTCGCCCGTCAGCCGAAACACCGTGAGGTCGTCGATGATTCCGCCCGACGGCAGGCACACCGGGGAATACAGTCCCTGGCCGGGGATCAACCGGGCGGCGTCGTTGGTGATGAGACGCTGCACCGACTCCAGCGCGCCGGGACCGAAGACCTCTACCTCCCCCATGTGGGAGACGTCGAACAGACCGGCGGCCGTGCGCACGGCGTGGTGCTCTTCGACGATGCCGGCGTACTGCACCGGCATCTCCCAGCCTCCGAACTCCACCATCCGGGCGCCAGCGGCCCGGTGCACATCATACAGGCTGGTACGCTTGAGGTGTGTGCTGGCCATTTCGCATCAACTGCGGGACTAGGGATTGGGGACTAGGGACTCGCGACTACGAATCAGCCCCATTCTGCGGTTGAGTCCCCAGTCCCCGGTCCCCAGTCCCGCTTTTTAGCTCAGCTTCGCGCTGCCGCAGGAGGGCGATCACTTCGTCGTCGGTCGTTTGTGCGAAGTTTTCGTAGAACTGGCCGACCGCGTAGAAAACCGGAGGCCTGTGGAGACATACGACGTCGTCGGCTTCGGCGTGCAGCCGGTGCATGCTATCGGCCGGCGCGACAGGAATGGCAACGACCAGCCAGGCCGGACGCATCGCCCGCACCGCCCGCAGAGCCGCAATCATCGTCGATCCTGTGGCGATTCCGTCGTCCACCACCACCGCCACTGACCCGGAGAGATCTGGAGGCGGCCGGTCGCCGCGATACAGGAGCATCCGCCGCTTGATCTCCACACTTTGTTCCGCGATCTCCGTCTGCAGATAGTCGTCGGCGACCCGCAGCGCCGCTACCAGGGCCTCGTCCAGGTACACGGTTCCGTCGTGAGCGACGGCGCCGATGGCCAGCTCAGGGTTCCCCGGAGCCCTGAGCTTGCGCGGGATGACCACGTCCAGCGGCGCACGCAGCGCCACGGCCACCTCATACCCGACGACGACGCCACCACGAGGGATCGCGAGGATGTGGGGCCGGCGGTCCTGATAGATGCGAAGCGCCGCCGACAGTTGCTCCCCGGCATCCCGGCGGTCGCGAAACAACATCGCGCCCCACCCACGAGCGGACTCAGCGCACTCGACGGCTCATCCTTCCACGAATATGGAATGTTATCCTTTGCTCGCGAGGACCCTCGAAATTTCGGATTGCGGATTGTGGATTGCGGAATGGACGGAACCGTCTACCGGACGATTCCCAAGGAGCGGATGAGAGAGGAAAGGACGGGCAAGAGGACATTGAGCGCGACCACCACGAGCAAGGCCGGGAGTAGGTTGCCCACGCGCACCGGCCGGAGCCGTAGCAGCGTGATCCCGACCCCGAGCACGAGCAGGCCCCCCGTCGCGGTGAACTCTCGCGTCACGTCCGGAGTCATCACCCCCTGGGCCAGAGTTGCCAGCAGCGTGAGCGCGCCCTGATAGATGAGGATCGTGCCAGCGGAAAGAAACACCCCCGCCCCGAGCGCGGCGCCGATCGCGACCGAGGAGACCCCGTCCAGCATGGACTTCGTGTACAGGAGCACCGGCGGCTGTCCCAGGCCGCCCTGGATGCTGCCGAGGATCGTCAGCGGCCCGACGCAGAAGAGGAGGGAACTGGTGACGAATGCGCGAGCGAAGGTGCTGCCTTCTTCACGCGCGCCTAGCCGTGCCTCGGCCCACAGTCCCAGCCGGTTCAATCGTGCCTCGATGCCGAGCGCCTCGCCCAGCACTCCGCCCACGGCCATGCTGATGATCACGACCAGCACGTTGTGAGTCCCTAGCCCCATCTGCATCCCGATGACGAGCACCGCAAGCCCCAGGCCCTGCATCAGGATCTCGTGCATCCCCTCAGGGATGTGGCGGCGCAATGACACGCCGACGGCGCTACCCGCGACGACCGCCAATGCATTGACGAGGGTCCCCAACATAAGAGTCACCTACCACTGCAACAGATCACAAGCCAAGCTGGGAAGCACTCCCTCTCAGCGCCTGGATCACAAGATCGATGTGCTCGTCGAGCGGCACGCCCAGGTCGTCCGCGCCACGGAGGACGTCCTCGCGATTTACCCCGCGGGCGAACGCTTTGTCCTTCATCTTTTTCTTGACCGAGGCGACGTCGACTACCGCAAGCGACCTGCCCGGCTTCACCAGAGCCACGGCAATGATAAAGCCCACCAGCTCATCCACCCCGTACAGGGCTTTCTCCATGTTCGACTGGCGGGGCACGCCGGAGTAGTCGGCGTGGGCCAGGACCGCCCGGCACCACGCCTCCGGCACGCCGCGCCGTCGCAGCTCCTCCACGCCGACCAACGGATGCCCGGCTTCCTGTGATGGACACCGTTCGTAGTCGAGATCGTGCACCAGGCCCACAGTCCCCCAGATGTCCTCATCCTCGCCAAACCGGCGCGCATAGGCGCGCATCGCCGCCTCCGCGGCCAGCAGGTGCTTACGGAGGTTGGGATTGGTGATCCATTCACACACGAGGGCCCAGGCCTGATCCCGGGTCATGATGATGGAGTTCCCTTTCTGAAAATGGTTACCTTTGAGACGATTCCGGATTGCCGGGTTGGCCAATCTTGGCCAGCCGCTCGAAGTTGAGGCGGAACAGGGCGATGACGTCGGTCACGTCTTCGGGTCCGCGGATCCACCGGCTCACCCATCCCGACTCCGGCAGTACGTGGTGCGGGCGCGCCCGGCCGGATGCGATCAGTTCGTCGCGGATGCGCGTCGGAAACGGCAGGTCAGCCAGCCGGTCCCCGTGGAGATGCCCGATCTCGCGGTGGTCGATCGTGAACTCTACGCCGCCGAAACGGTGGGGGTGGGACTCGACCCCCGGCCAGCTCGACACCTCTTCGATGATTGTGCGCGCAATGACGCCCATCTTAGACCCCACAATCTACACAGCCTACACGACCTACACAATCAACACGATCTGATGGATTCCGGGTACCTACACGTCGAAGGGCGGTGATTGTGTAGGTTGTGTAGCTTGTGTAGGTTCGCTCTTGTTGCTAGTTCGTAGCGGGATCTCAGGCAGCGCCGTCGCCACCAGCAGCGCCAGCAGCAACAATGCCGCGGCGTACGCATAGATCCGCGTGATCCCCACCGTGAACGCCACCCGGAACACTTCGCGCACCTGCGCGACCGCCGGTCCCGGCACCGAGGCGAAGACGCCGCTACGGATGCTGTCGAGGTCGATCGCCGCGCGAGCCTGCGCCGGGAGTTGGGCCAGGAGCGGCGTGGCCCGGTGTGTGAACTCGGCCGTCAGCACGGTGGACAGGACGACGCCGAAGGCCGCGGTGCCCACCGCCGAGCCGATTTGCAGGAAGAACTGGCGGGCGGCGGTGGCCATGCCCACCTTCTCATGAGGAACGGCGTTCTGGACAGCCAGGTTGAGCAACGGCATCGCCGGCCCGAGCCCTAAGCCAAGGACAATCATCCGCCAGGTCACATCCCCCCGCGTCGCGTCCGGTCCCAGGGTTGCCAGCAGGCCGAACCCGACGGTGGCGACGGCAAACCCTCCGAGCACGATACGGCGGTACCGGCCCAGCCGTTGCACGATTATCGACGACGTGAACGCGCCAATGACGACGGCAAACGTCAGCGGGATGAGGGTCGTCCCGGCGGCCGTGGCGGACACCCCCACGACATTGACCATGAAGATCGACAAGAAGAAGACGGCCGCGAAGAACGACGCGCCGACCAGCGTCGAGGCCGCGCTGACGACGGCAAAGGTCCGGTTGCGGAAGAGGTCCAGCGCGATCACCGGGGAGGGGACCCGTGACTCCACGACCAGCAGCAGTGCGGTGGCGACCGCGGCGACGAGCAGCAGGCCGACAACGGCCGGCGACGACCACGGATACTGCTCCTTGTCCAGCGTCAGGGCCAGCAACAGCGGGACGACCGAGGCGATCAGCAAGGCCGTCCCCGCCCAGTCCACGGTGGCAGGCAGGCCGCTGTGCAGCCGCGGCATCTTCGCCACGATGAATGCCACCGCCACGATACCGACGGGGACGTTTACGTAGAAAACCCACCGCCAGCTCAGCTGGTCGGTGAGCACCCCGCCGAGGTACGGGCCCACGACGCTGGCCAGGGCGAAGACGCCGCCAAACAGCCCCTGGTACCGCGGTCGTTGCGCGGGGACGAAGAGGTCGGCGATCACGGTAAAGGCCGACGAGGTTAACGCGGCGGCGCCGATTCCTTGGAGAATGCGGAACGCGATCAGCTGCTGCATCGTGGCCGCGAGACCAGAGAGCGCCGACCCCAGGAGAAAGATCACGATGCCGGCGAGCACGATGCTCCGCCGGCCGTAGATGTCGGACAACTTGCCGTAAACAGGCACCGTGGTCGTGCTGGCCACGAGGTAGCCGGTAGAGACCCACGCCAGCAGGTCGATGCCGCGCAGGTCGGCAATGATCGCCGGCAGCGCCGTGGCCACGATCGTCTGGTCGAGCGCGGCCAGGAACAATCCCATCAGTACGCCGGCCAGCACGATCCACTTCGTCTGCGGCGACAGGATGCTGGCGTAGTCAATCCGCTCTGCGCGCGGCGCGGCCACGGCTACATCGGCGTCGGATTCAGCAGGGCGCATGTTGCGATTATCCGTAGGTACTGTGAACGCTGTCAACTGCGCGTCATCCAACAGAACGGGGCGTGACGCGAGAAACCTTCCCCGTGTCCTATCGTTCGACCACGGTCACACTCAGTTCTTTCACCGCACCGCCGCGGACGAGACGGATCCGCAGCGATGCCCCGACCTTTTCCGACGTCAACTGCGCGGCGACGTCATCGTGGGTGCGGACCGATGTCCCATTAACCGCGACAATCACGTCTCCCAGCACCAACCCACCGCGTTCGGCGGGACTTCCGGGTTCCACCGAGACAACAATCAGCCCCACGCGCTGCCCCACCTGCTGTTCCAGGCCGGCCGGCAGACGGACCGGGTGGGCCCCAATACCCAGATACCCGCGGCGGATCTTCCCGTGCGCCAGCAGCATGCCCACCACCTTGCGCAGCGTGGGCACCGGCACCGTCAGCGCGGCTCGCCGCAGGAGTCCCGCCGTGTTCATCCCCAGGGCTCCACCGTCTGTGTCCACGAGCATGCCGCCGGAGAATCCGAATCCCGGGGTCATGTCGGCTTCAACGTACCGGTCCAGCTCTCCGCCCATGGGGGTCCGCCAGGCCTCGCCCGCGGCACTGATGATGCCCAGCCGCGCCCGTACGGTGCGGCCGGGCCGGGCCAGGGCGATCACCAGCTGGCCGACCTTCGCCGCGGCATCGCTCCAGGACGGCACGCTGAGACCAGAGGTCTGCGCCCGCACTACGGCCAGATCGGTTCCTGGATCACGACCGGCCAGAGTGGCAGCCACGAGCTGACCATCGGGGAGACCGACCCGGATATCGTCCTCCTGCTCAATGACGTGGTCAGCTGTTACGATCGTCCCGTCGGCGGCCCAGACGATTCCACTTCCGGGGAACCGCCGCCCGGCTTCGATTCGAACCACCGATGGCCCAGCCTGCTCGACTACTCCCGCGATCCCGCTGCTGATTTCCTTCAAGGTCTGCATCGCATCCACCACCTCCACTAACACTGACCATACGCGCTCAAGGCGTCGCCTACATCACCCGTTTGGCTAGGGAGGACCAACGCGTCTTTTGCGTCAGTTGCGTCTCCTTGCGTCCACTACGACAAGACGCGATTGAGGCGATCAGTTGCTATGGACGCAATAGACGCGAGCGACGCAACAAGACGCAACGAGACGCAACTGAAGTTAGAGGACGATCAGTCCGAGGCGCGCCGCTTTCGTGACGGCTTCCGTACGGCCGTGCGCGCCCAGCTTGCTGAAGATGGCACCGACGTGGAACTTCACGGTGTGCTCACTGATGCCCAGCTGGCTCGCGATCTGCCTGTTGGACAAACCTCCGGCCAGCCACTGCAGGACCTGTTGTTCACGCGGGGTCAGTTCCTCCACAGAGATGTCCGGATCCTCACTCCGCCCTGGCGCAATCGCTGGAGCAAATGCAGGATCGATGGCCACCAGGCCCTCCATTACCGCTCGCAGCGCCGCCAGGAGCGCAGGGCCGCTGACATCACGCGAGAGGGCGCCTCGGGCGCCGGCGGTCACCGCCTCAGAGATCCGGGTGTCGTTGTCGCCCAACACAATCACGGGTGCGTCCAGCAGCGCAAGGAGCCCTGCCGGGGTCTGCGCGGCGCCGCTTCCAAGATCCCACACGATGACATCCTGACCGAAGGTGTCGGCAGGACCAAGAAGGAGGGCATCCGGCGCGGCCTCGTCCACGGTCACGTCAGGCTGTCGGGACAGCAACTCCACGAGTCCGGTCCGCGCACGCACATCATCGGCGACGATCAAAACACGCATCTCCTCCAGTCCAACGCTCGCCCCGGGGGAAAGATGCCCATCACGGGGATGGTGCGCTGCCGCGCCCTCGCTAGCTCAACCAGCACTCCAGCCGAGACGTGTGACTCTGACCCCCTCACCCTTTGTCCCTCTCCCTCCAGGGAGAGGGGAATGAGGATGGGCGCTGCCGCGCCCCCACTAAAGCCACGCGCTCTTTTGCCAGTTGTCCTTCGCCCCGGCAGAGGGAAGCCAGGGCGGGAGGGTGAGCAGCAGCCCGCGCGCCAAAGCGGCGACGTACGGCTCGTATGAACGGCGCAACTCCACCAGCTTCCTGTCCGCCTCATCGCCGGTCCGCAGCACCACCCCAGCCTCGTGCAATACCCCCCGGAGCCGGCGCAGGTCGTCTGCCGACAGCCGGTCGCGAGCGGGTGACTGCGGGGGTGTATCCAGCACCTGGCACAGGTCCACGGCCACGTGACGCGCCATGGCAAAGGTCAGCCAGGCCTGGCGCGGCCGCACCCCGTCCACCCCGGTGAGGATGAGCGCGCAGGTGTCCAGGATCGTCGTCAGCGACGCCACCCACGATTCGTTGCCGTGCTGCGAGCGGAACCGCGCCAGCACAGGATACGAGATGTGACTCTCCAGCAGCTCCGCCGCCCAGCTTTCCCAGGCGGCCAGGAATTGCCCCAGCGCGTCCAGATCCTGCCACTGGCCCAGCCTGCGGATGAGCTCGGTCGCGGCCGGCGGCGATCCGGCCCACTCATCCAGCATCGCGATATGCGCTTCGCGCCGCGAGAACGCCTGGTAGACGACAGGGAGGTAGCCGATCACCAGCGCCAGAAAGGCGAAGCCGACGAACGCCTCCAGGACCGTGACCGCCCGCGCCGCGGCAGACGTGGGCACGACATCGCCCAGCCCGAGGGTGAAGAGGGTCGTGCCGCTGAGGTAGAGCGCCGTGAAGAAGGTGGGCGGACGCTCCGGTACCGCAATCTGCAGCCCGAGCGCCGAGTGCACCAGGGCAAACCCCAACAACAGCATCATGGACCATCCGCCCAACAGGACGATAAGAGAAAACGGGCCAAACAGGCTGAGGAAACTCTCTCGCCGGCCCGGCCGGCGAATCACCGCCGCGACTATTAACCAGAGCTTCCACAGGCTTTTGAAGAGGAGGCGCGCTGGGCGGAGCCGGCGTGTCACACGGCGTGGCAGGACAACGGTCTCAAACGTATCCCATAAGGCCACGCCGATTACAGCCACTCCGACCACGCCGGCCACCGGACCCATCGCGGCAATTCCCCCTCACCTTGCGCTGCAGCAATTGCAAATTGCGGAAATGTGAATTGTAAATTGGCCCGCAACGCTAAAATTTACAATCCACAATTCACAATTCCCGCTTATCCGGGTTTAAGCGGCGCGCAACAGCCGGTTGAGCTCCGTCCGCGCGCGCTCGACCCGGTTCGGCTCTTCGGGCGCAACTGGCGTGGGCCCCAGCCCCAGGCGCCACAGCACCACCGCGCCTAGATGCGGCCGGTGGCGCGCGATGAACGCCCGGAAGTCCTCACCGGTCATCTCGAGCCGGAGCTCGGCCAGAAACCGGTACGCGTCCCCCGGGCCCATGGGCACCTCAGTATAGTGCCTTCCATCGACGATATAGACTCGCCTTCCATCCGGAGTGCGGTCCAAGGTGATTGTTGGCATCCGCACAGATCCGATCTGCTCATTGTCCTTCATCGCGTTCTCCTTCACACTGGCGTTACGTCCCACGCTGCGGCTGCGCCGGTGGCGTCGCAGAAATGGTGAGGCCGACAATCCATCCCACCAGCGCCACGGTCACCAGGACCGCGGTCAAGCCCGCGGGCAGCCGTGTCCGCAGAACCGCGTCGAGCGAGTAGGCCCCCGGCCCGCTGATACCAACTGCCAGGGCCACCACCAAATAGGTCAGCGGAAGCTCGAATCCACGCTCGGTCGCCCAGACCTTCGGCCAGTGCACCCGCGCGATTGCCGTCAGCATCGACGAGGCCATGCCGATCGAGCCCAGCGGGCTCAACCACCCCATAGCGAAGAGCACGCCACCGCCGAATTCCGTGATCCCGGCCAGCCAGGCCCACAACCGCGCGGGGCGGAACCTCATCGACTCCAGCGACCCCGCAAACCCGGCCAGGCCGTGGCCACCAAACCATCCAAACAGCTTCTGCGCACCGTGACCCGCCACGAGTAGGCCCACCACAATGCGCAAGAGTAACAGGGCGAGATCCATCGCCTTCGCCTCCCTCAGTGCATACAACCAAGATGATGCTTCCCTTTCGTAAGCAGAATACGCCTACTACTTCCACTTGTCAAGCCCCTTACGATATGTTAGAGTCAGCAGAGGGAATGGTGGAATGACCTCGAGCAGATTGGCGCACGAACATGACGAACACGTGTGCCCGCGTTTCCACCGGGCCATCGAGCTGGTCGGCAAGCGGTGGAACGGGGCGGTGATCCGCGCCCTGATGGACCGTCCGCGGCGGTTCGGCGAGATCCTCGAAGCGGTCCCCGATCTGCACGACCGCCTGTTGTCCGAGCGGCTAAAGGAGCTGGAGTCTGAACAGATTGTGCAGCGGCGCGTCTATCCGGAAACCCCCGTGCGCATCGAGTACGCCCTCACCCAGCGAGGACGCGACCTGGAGCGGATCCTCGCCGAGGTGGAGCGCTGGGCCCACCGCTGGCTCCCGCAGCCTTCTAAGAGCTAACTAACGGAATCGGGAAACAGGTAACGGGAAGCAACCGCAGTCGTTACCTGTTTCCCGATTCCCGTTTCCGTTAGTCCAGTAGCAGGTCCAGCAGCCGCTGCAGGTCTTCCTCCGAATAGTACGCAAATGCTAGGGTCCCTTTGCGCCTTGTCCCGACCATGCTGACTTTGGTTCCGTATCTCCTGGACAGCGACTGCTCGGCGCTGCGCAGGTGCGGATCCTTGGCCCTGGATCGCCGGGGTATTTCACGTGAAATACTCGGCCGCACGAGCGCTTCGGTCTCCCGGACCGACAGGCCGCGGCGCTCGACGCGCGCCCAGATCTTCAGGATGGCCACCTGGCTCCCGGCGGCCATCAACGCCCGGGCGTGGCCTTCGGTGATCCGGCCTGCGTCCAGACTGGCCTGGACCTGTGAGGGCAGGTGGAGCAGCCGAAGCGAGTTTGCGACGGACGGCTGGCTCTTCCCGACGCGCTCGGCCACCTGTCCCTGGGTCATCCCGAAGTCGTCCACCAGCTTGCGATAGGCCCTCGCCCGCTCCAGCGGACCCAGGTCTTCGCGTTGTAGATTCTCCACCAGCGCGAGCTCCAACGCCTCCCGATCCGACAGGGGACGGATGATCGCTGGCACCGTGGCCTGCCCGGCCGCTTCCGCCGCGCGCCACCGCCGCTCCCCGGCCACCACTTCGAACCCATCGGCGACCGGCCGGACCACGATCGGCTGAAGCACCCCGTGGCGCCGGACGGATTCGACCAGTCCGGCGAATTCCTGAGGGTCCATCGCCTGCCGCGGCTGCAGGGCGCTCGGCCTGAGGCGTGAGACCGGGATCTCGGAAGGTCGCTCTGCGACGGCCTGGTCCGCGCCCGGGATGAGAGCTCCCAGACCGCGCCCCAAGGCACGGCGTTGCCCCGTACCGGATGGTGTGGGACGGTGACTAGCGGACGGCGGCTGGCTCTCCGACACGGGCGAT
This sequence comes from Candidatus Segetimicrobium genomatis, assembly GCA_005882295.1. Taxonomy (GTDB): domain Bacteria; phylum Sysuimicrobiota; class Sysuimicrobiia; order Sysuimicrobiales; family Kaftiobacteriaceae; genus Telluricultor. The sequence goes on from VBAI01000014.1 coordinate 11,648, forward strand.
GACCTCCTGAGCAAGCGCGACGTAGGCTGCGGCGCCTTTCGATGATGGATCCAAGGTGACCACCGGCCGGCCGAACGACGGGGCCTCGGCGAGGCGGACGTTGCGCGGGATGATCGTGGCAAACACCTGGCCCCGGAAGTGGCGCTGCACCTCGGCGACCACCTGCTCGGACAGATTGGTCCGCCCGTCGTACATCGTGAGCAGTGCGCCGTTGATCCGCAGGCCGGGATTGAGCTGCCGCCGGATCAGGGTCAGGGAGTCGAGGAGCTGCGATAACCCTTCCAGCGCGTAGTATTCGCACTGGATCGGCACGATGACCTCATCCGCGGCGGCCAGCGCATTCAGCGTCAGCAATCCCAGCGATGGCGGGCAGTCGATAAAGATGAACTCGTACCACTCTCTGACAGGACGCAGCGCATCGCGGAGCCTGTGCTCGCGCGACGAGATCCCCACGAGTTCCACCTCGGCCCCGGCCAGGTGGATGCTCGACGGGGCCACATCGAGCCCCGCCACCGGCGACGGCATCAGCGCCGAGGCCATCGCCACCCCATTGATCAGGACGTCGTAGAGTGAGATGCCGACCGATGCGCGGGGGATCCCAATGCCGCTGGTGGCATGCGCCTGCGGGTCGCCGTCCACCAGCAAGACGTGCATCCCGGAGACGGCGAGCGCGGCGGAAAGGTTGACGGCGGTGGTGGACTTGCCGACGCCGCCCTTCTGGTTCGCAATCGCAATCACGCGGCCCATCAATCAAACTCTCATTCGGGGATGGTGCGGATCGTCCCTCCGCGCGTTCCGCCTGACGGGACGTAATTCTCTATTCTCCCAGCGGCCGCTTCACGGGTACTCCCGTTCGCCTTGGGTATGCGGGCGGAGTCGGGAGGACCTTGGCAATCTCCACCAGGGTCCGCCGCACCCCGCCCGGCAACTCCACCGGAAGGATCCGCACTTCTCCGCCACCGAGGAGGGCTGCGGCGCGCCGGCCCGGTTCTACTTCTCTTCCGACCGCGGGCCCTTTGAGCAACACCGCCTTGCCACCAGGCCTGACGAACGGAAGGGTAAGCTCCGTCAACGCCGGCAGAGGAGCGACCGCCCGAGCCACAACCACATCAAACTGCTCCCGCAGCCGAGGCTGATGCGCCGCCTCCTCCGCCCGAGATCCCACCACCTCGACGCGCAACTCAAGCGCGGCGGCGGCGACTTCGAGGAAGGCCACCTTCCGGGAGGCGGCCTCCAGCAGCGTTATTCTGATATCCGGCCTGGCGATCTTGATGGGAATGCCGGGGAGGCCGGCGCCGCTGCCGACGTCCAGCACCGACGCGCCGTGCGGGACGCCCGCCCGCAGGCAGAGCAGGGAATCCAGGACGTGCAGACGTGCGGCTTCCCGGGGCCGTGTAACCGTGGTGAGCCTGGCTTTCCTGCTCCACTGCGCGAGGAGTGTCAGGTACCGTGTGATCTGGGTGATCTGCGCGGGAGTAAGGGGACTTCCCAGAACGCCTGCCGCCGGCTCCAGAGCCTCAACGATCTCACGCTCACTCGTCACTCGGGCCCGTCTCAGCCGGTGAGACGCTGGGCTTGGGGGCAACGACGACATGGCGCGCCGCCCCTTCCCCGCGGCTAAAGGTAATGACCTGCGGATGGTCGGCTAGCGTGGTGTGGATGATCCGGCGCTCTGCGGGGTCCATCGGCTCCAACTCGACCTCGCCGTCGCGCGCGACGCGCTCAGCCGTCCTCCGCGCCAGTTCTTCCAGTGCCAGCTGCCGCCGCGCGCGGTAGCCCTCCACATCGACCACCACGCGGGTCTTGACGCGAGCCTGTCTGGCCACCATCAGTCCCACCAGCAACTGCAGGGCATCGAGCGTCGCACCGCGCCGCCCGATGAGAGCGCCGAGGTTCTCCCCGCTCACCTGCACGGAAATCACGTCCTCCTGCTGGTGGACGCGCACCGCGCCCGGGAACCCCATTTCCTGCAACAGCCGCGCCATCACTGTGTGCGCGAGCGCTCCTGGGTTGCCTGTGAGGGTGACGCGAACCCTGGCTTCGCGCGCACCCAGCCCGAGCATCCCGCGGGTGCCGGGGTCGAGGATCTCGACATCGAGATCCTCGCGATCGACACCGAGCTCTGACGCGGCCCGGTCGACTGCCTCCTCGACCGTCCTCCCACTCGTGTCGACCTGTCTCATTTCTTCTTGGTTCCCTTGGGCCGCTGCGACAACAACGGCGGCGAGGCCTTGGCGGGTGCCAGCCCTCCTACCGGAACGGGCCCGGGGCGTCCCACGACAATGAAGTACTCGAGCATGTACACCAGCGTGGACACGATCCAGTAAATAGAGAGGGCAATCTGAAAGTTCAGGGCGAAGTACGCGACCATGACCGGCATGAAGAGGAACATCCGCGCCTGCTGCGGATCGGTGATGCTCATCCGCTGCTGCAGATATGTGGTCAAGCCCACCAGCACGACGATCGCCAGCACGACAGGCTGGCTGGCCAGGCCGATGAGGCAGGCTCCAGACAGGTGGGGGCAGGGCGCCTTGTCCAGTGCCAGGCCGAGAAAGCTCTCGCCGCCGAAAAGATTCGGCCGCCGCAGTGCGGCGAACAGGCCGTACAGCACCGGTAACTGGACCAGCTGAGGCAGGCAGCCAGAAAATGGGTTCACGCTGTTGGCGCGGTAGAGATTCATCATCTCCGTGTTCATCGCCCGCGGGTCGTCCCGGTACTTCTCACGCAGCACAGCCATCTGGGGCGCGAGGGCCTGCATGGCCTTCATCGACTTCAGCGACTTCCGCGTCAACGGATGCAGGACGAGTTTCATGGCCAGGGTCAGCAGGATGATGTCGACGCCGTAGCTGCCGATCCTGCCATGGAAGGCGTTGAGAATTTGCACGAGCACGTTCGCGATGGCCCCGATCACCTGCGTACGCCCTCCTTGCTTACGCTGCTTCGCTATGGAACGGGATCATAGCCGCCGGGATTCCACGGATGGCACCGCAACAGGCGCCGCACCGTCAGCCCTGCCCCTTGCCAGGGACCGTGCCGGGTAATGGCCTCAATCGCGTACGCCGAGCATGAGGGGGAGAACCGGCAACTCGGCGGCGTGTACGGGGACACAAACCGCTGATACGCGCGGATCAGCACCAGCATCACGCGGGTGATCATCCTCACACTGCTAGGACCCTTCGCCGGCGCCGCGAACTACCCCCGCCTGCTGTAGCAGGTCGTGCACGGCCGCACGCAATGCGCTAAACGGCGCGACGGCGGCCGGCAGGCGCGGCACAATCACGATGTCGAAGCCGCCGCCCATCTGCGGATGCTCCAACCGGATCGCTTCGCGCACCCGGCGTCGCACGCGATTGCGCCTGACCGCGGTGCCCGTGCTCCGCCGCACCGAAATGCCGATGCGCGTCACCGGTAGCCCGTTGCGTCGCGCGTAGATCGCCAGCAGGTCGTCCGTCAGACGCCGGCCCTCGCGATAGGCCAGCCGGAACGCCGCAGCCGAACTCAGGGAAACCGCCTGCACAGGGAGGAAGGGGCAGCGGACTGCCGGCTACACCGTCAGCCGCCAGCGCCCTTTGGCTCTGCGGCGGCGGAGGACGTTGCGGCCGCCGGTAGTACGCGCCCGCTGTAGGAATCCGTGAGTCTTCTTTCTCCGATGCGCCTTCGGTTGGTACGTCCGTTTGGTCACGTTCCCTCACCCGTACCCGCAGGAGCAGCCTCCACTATAACACAGGGTACCGCAGGGTGAAGAACCGGCCCCGCGGCATGCCTGTGGATAACTTGGGCACAATTGGGAGTTGTATCCACAGATTCTCCAGAAGCCTAGGGCATGGGGTGGCATCCCACTCCCGGCCAGAAGCTCCAACTCCAAGGTGAAGCTGCAACGCCACGCACCATGTCCTCGTTATCCACAGCATTTTTCATTCCTGTGGATAACTCAGCGGGCGCACGTCTGATGCGACTATCGGCGAGCGGCCGCGCACCTCTGTTCGGCAGGAGGGCTCTCACCGACTCACGAACATTCGGTCACTTCCCCAGGGGCTATCCACAGTCGTGGTCACCGTTTGCTCGCTCACGGACTCCCGTGAAATCCGTCGACTCGTGCGCGCCGGGGTAGGACTTCCCCTGGCGGCGGCAAACTTCGATGACCATCTCACGCGATTGAACGGTACACGCCCGTGTATCGTCGCCCTGCGGCAGCACAGTGTGATCTAGCGGAGGGCGGCGATGGCGGAGTTCTTGCAATCCATCCAGGCAGGCGACGAGTCCGCGGACCCTGCGGAACCTGAAGTCCGCCTCGCGGTCTATGACTCGCCGCTGGCTGCGCCCCGGGTGGTGTCGCTGCGCGGGCGCGAGTTTCATGCGTTTGTCGGCGAGCTCGCGGCCCGCACGTACAACTTCGGGCGCGAGCGCGGCGGGCGCATTCCATATATCGTCATACGCGAGATCCTTGAGAACCTGATCCATGCATACTTTCAGGGCGCCGTGATCAGCATCCTAGACGACGGGAATACCATCCGCATTTCGGACCAGGGGCCCGGCATCCCCGACAAGGAAAAGGCGCTGCAACCAGGGTTTACGACCGCCACACCCCAGATGCGCCGCCTGATCAAAGGAGTCGGATCGGGTCTGCCCGTGGCCAAGGAGCAACTGGCCTTCCTGGGCGGCGCGATTGTCATCGACGACAACCTCTCCCGGGGCACCGTCGTTACGCTCACGGTCGGCGCGCCGAGCCCCCGGCCTTCCCCTCCAGCCGCTGAACCTCCCGGCCGGCCTGAACTCACCACCAGGCAAAAGAAAGTCCTCCTCTTGATCGCCGAGTTGGGGTCCGCCGGCCCGTCGGCGATTGCCAAAGAGCTCGCCGTCAGCCAGAGTACGGCCTACCGCGAGTTACACTTGCTGGCGAGCCGGCGGCTCGTAGACAGCAAGGGCGGCGGGAAGCGCACGCTCACAGAAGAGGGCATCGCGGTCCTGGGCGAGGTCTTCAAGCCGTAGCCCACGGCGCCCAGCACTCATCTAAGGGGGGCAACGTATATGGCAGTCGATACGTCATCCGCGGCTGGCATCTGGCAGGAGGCGCTCCGCCGCATCGAGGGTCGTCTCAGCAAACCCACGTATGAACTCTATCTCAAGAACATGACACCCCTGGGGGTCCACGGCGACACCCTCGTGTTTTCCGTGCCCAGCCGGCACGCCAAGGAGTGGATCGAATCGCGGCACGCAGCCCTCATCCACAGCGCCCTCCAGGAAGTCCTGGCGCGAACCATCACGATCCAGCTGACGGTGGTGGAAGACGCTCCGCCGGCACCGGCACCGACCGCTCCCGCGCGTGGGCCGGAAGGCCTCCCGCTGAGCCCCAAGTATACTTTTGACACATTCGTCATCGGCACAGGGAACCGGTTTGCGCACGCCGCCGCCATGGCCGTGGCCGAGGCCCCGGCGCGCGCCTACAACCCGCTGTTCATTTACGGCGGGGTGGGCCTCGGCAAAACCCACCTGCTGCAGGCCATCGGACACCACGTCATCCACCGCCAGCAACTCCACCGGGTGGCGTACATCAGCAGCGAGAAATTCACCAACGAGCTCATCAACGCCATCCGCGACGACCGCACGCTGGAGTTCCGCACGAAATACCGGAGCGTGGACGTGCTCCTCATCGACGACATCCAGTTCCTGGCCGGCAAGGAACGCACACAGGAGGAGTTCTTTCACACCTTCAATACGCTGCACGAAGCCAGCCGGCAGATCATCATCACCAGCGACCGCCCGCCCAAGGAGATCCCCACGCTGGAAGACCGCCTGCGCTCCCGGTTCGAGTGGGGGCTCATTGCCGACATCCAGCCTCCTGACTTAGAGACGCGCATCGCCATTCTGCGCAAGAAAGCCGAACTCGACCGCATGAGCGTACCGGACGACGTCGCGGAGTTCATCGCCCAGCGCATCCAGTCCAACATCCGCGAACTCGAGGGCGCGCTGGTCCGCGTGGTCGCGTACGCCAGCCTGACCCGCGCCCCAATCACCGTGGATCTGGCCGCGGAGATCCTCAAGGCCTTGCTCCCGGCTTCCGCTGGTCGTCCCATTACGATCCAACTGATCCAGCGCGCCACGGCCGAACACTTCGGGCTGCGCGTCGAAGAGATGCGCGCCAAGCGCCGGACGAAGGGTATCGCGTTCCCCCGCCAGGTTGCCATGTACCTGGCCCGTGAACTCACCGACGCATCGCTGCCCCGCATCGGCGAGGAGTTCGGTGGCCGCGACCACACCACCGTGATGCACGCTTGCGAGCGCGTCAAAGACGCGCTGACAAAGGACACGTACTTCGCAGCCGGCCTCAAGAAGCTTGTGGACAACTTGCGCAGCGCCGAGTGAAGGGGTTATTTTGGCAGGAGCGTGTGGATACCGCACTACAGTTATCCCGGCCCTATACACACCCTCTTTCCCTTGTTATTGTAAGCGTGGATTGGGTTATCCACACTATCCACACCAGTATTAGTACTAGTACTAGTTTAATAATTATTAATAATGGAGGAAAGCGATGTGGGTAAGTTGTCCACAAACAGCGTTGTTAAAAGCCGTGCAACTGGCGGGACGGGCAATTTCGACACGTACGACGATGCCAATTTTGGGTTATATCTTGCTGGAAACCCAAAAAGATGGTGTGAAACTTACGGCAACAGACTTGGAATTGGCGATGCAGGTTGAGGTAGTAGCGGAAGTGAAGCAAGGTGGCCAACTCACGTTGCCAGCACGGATCCTCAGTGAGATCGTCGGGAACCTGCCTCCGGCAACAGTGGAAATCAAAGCCCAGGAGGGGAGCCCGCAGGCGGAAATCAGCTGTGAAGCCAGCAACTTTGAAATCCTCGGGCTTCCGGCAGGGGATTTTCCAACACTCCCGCGTGCGGACGCGGAGGCGATCGGTGAAATTGACGCTGACGTGATGCGGATGATGGTCAATCAAACCATCTTCGCCGTATCCGCAGATGAAACGCGGCCGTTTTTGACCGGCGTATACGTAGCGCTGGACGGAGCGGAGGCGAAGTTCGTCGCCACGGACGGTGGGCGCCTGGCGCTGCGCAAGGCGCAACTACCACAGGCCGCGCGCCAGAAAGTGGGGGTGATTGTGCCGGCCAAGGCCATGCAAGAACTGGGGCGCGCACTGGCCGGTGTGGAGGGCCGCGTACAGCTGGGGATGGCGGAAAACCAGCTGGTGTTTATCGTGCCGGGCCTGCGGGTCTACTCCCGGTTGATCAGCGGGCAGTTCCCGAATTACCAGCAGGTAATCCCCCAAGAGTTCAAGCAGCGCATTCGCGTGCAGACCGAGCGGTTGTTGCGCGCGGTGCGCCGCGCGTCCATTACGGCGCGGGACTCCGCGAACGTGGTGCGGTTGTCGGCGAAGGGCAAGAAACTTACCCTGACATCGAACACCCCCGAAGTCGGCAAGGCGCGGGAAGAGGTGGAGGTCACCGCCGAAGGGGAACCTATTGAGGCGGCGTTCAACGCGCGGTATCTGATGGACTGCCTCAACAACATCGAGGCGGACGAGTTGTTTTTCGAGCTGACCGGACCGCTCAGCCCTGGGGCCATCCGCCCCGCCCATCACAGCGATTACGTCTACGTCCTCGCGCCCGTGAGGGTGTACGCATAAAGGAAAACGGCGTCTACTTGGTCTACTTGGTTTTCTTAGTCTACCCGGTCTTACCGCAGACCGGGACGTGGGGCAGGCAACTCCCACCCGCAGGTAGGCCAAGAAGACCAAGTAGACTAGGGAGACCAGGTAGACGGTTGGCGGTCAAGCGCGTTGCCATCGATACAGAAAGTATAGAGCTGGCCGCGTTCTTGAAGTGGGCGCAGGCGGCCGAGACCGGCGGGCAGGCGAAGATGCTCATCCAGACCGGGCGCGTGAAGGTGAATGGCCGGGTCGAGCGCCGGCGTGGGCGGACGCTCGTGCCGGGCGATCGAGTGGAGCTTGGCGCACACGCGCTGGAGATCGTCCGCGCGTAAGATGTACCTGACGCAGCTGCGCCTCGTGAACCTCCGGAACCACCGCCGCACCGAGCTGCAGTTGGCGCAGGGCGTCAACGTCTTCGTGGGGGCCAACGCCCAGGGGAAGTCGACCGTGCTGGAGGCCGTCGAACTGGCCGCCACCGGGCGGTCGCCGCGCGCCACGAGGGAGACGGAATTGATCACGTGGGGAGAAAGCTGGGCGCGAGTGCACGTGACCAGCAGGCGCGCCGAGCGTGACGAAGAGGTCGACCTGGCGTTCCGGCAGGACGCGTCGTCGCCGCGGGGGGATGGGACGTGGAGGGAGATCCGCGTCAATGGCGTGCCGGCGCGCCGGGGGGAGTTGTTTGGCCATCTGCTCTGCGTCGCCGCAGGGCCGGCCGATGCGGAGGTCTCCGCGGGGAGTCCGGCGTTCCGCCGGCGGCTGGTGGATGTGCTGCTGGCGCAGATCAGTCCTGCGTACTACTACACTGCGACGCGCTATGCGCGGGCGTTGCTGCAGCGCAACCGGGTGTTGCGCGCGAAGGCGGGGGCGGCGGCCGACCTCGACCCGTGGGACGACCAGGTCGCCGCGCTCGGTGCCGCTGTGACGCTGCGTCGCCGGGACCTGGTCACCCGGCTGGCGGTGGCGGCGGGGCGCATCTATCGCGAACTCAGTGGAGGCCGAGAGGAACTCGCCGTGACGTACGCCGCAAACCTTTCCGGCGCCGATGAAGCGGAGCTCGTCCGAACGGCGAAGGCGGCGATGGCGGCACAGCGGCAGGCCGAGCGGGCGCGAGGGCGTACGCTGGTGGGACCGCACCGGGACGAGATTACGCTGGAAGTTGACCGGCGCCTCCTGCGGCTATACGGGTCGCGGGGGCAGCAGGTGGCGGCAGCGCTGGCGCTGCGGCTGGCGGAGCGGGAGTTGCTGCGGGAGGAGACCGGGGAAGACCCGGTGCTGCTTCTCGACGACGTAATGATGACTCTCGACGAGCGCCGGCAGGGACAGCTGATTGCATTTGCGCGCGGGGCGCAGGTGCTGATCACGGTTACGACACTCGCCGCGCTGGCGGCGCTCCCGGCCGAGGCCGCGGTGTTTCCTGTGACCGGAGGGACCGTTGAGGCGCAGCGCGCTCACCTCGCTTAGCGCAATCCTGCGTTCCGCGGCAACCGCGCTTGGCGTGGAGCGGGCCGCGCATGAGGCGCTGATTGCCGAGATGTGGCCGGAGATTGCCGGCCTGGAGACGGCGGCGCACGCGCACCCGGCGCAGTTGCGCGGGACCACCCTGCTTCTGGAGGTGGACCCGGGGTTATGGGTCCAGGAGGTGTCGGCCCGGCGGGGGCAGCTCGCGGCGGCCATTAATCACCGCCTGGGAGGCCAGGTGGTCGCCGAGATCCGGATTCGACCGGCCCGCGGTGTGGCCGTGGAGGCGCCGAGAAGCGCCGAGGAGCACCGTGAGCACGAACGGCTGGAGCTGTCGGCGCAGGAGCTGGCCGCGATTGACCAGACTGTTGCGGAGATCGCGGACCCCGAGTTGCGGGAGGCTGCCCGGCGGGCGATGCGTAGCGAGATCATCTGGAGAAAGCGCCACAAACTGCCGGCTACGGACCGCTGACTTTCTGCAATGTACGTCCATCTAGGCGGCGACCTGATCGCGCGCGTCACCGACATCGTGGCAGTGCTGGACGTCCGGCTGGTAGCCAGGGCCGGGATCAACCAGGAGTTCGTCGACAAGGCCGCTGCGGCGAAACACCTGCTGGGCGGGGGGCTGACGCCCGACTGCAAGGCGCTGGTGGTGACCAGGACGGACGTCATTGCGTCTCCCATCTCACCGGCGACGCTGGCCCGCCGGATGACCCACCTGCGTCAAGCGGCAATGGCGTGGGAGCGCGAAACGTAAGGCTGGGCGCGGGTTTCGTGCGTTGACACCCCTTTGCGGCGCATGATAAACTAAAGTGTGCTGCTTTTTGGCACCCCTACACGCGCTCGGCCAGCACTGATCCGTGTCGCAAGCGCCTGCAGGGTCCAAAGGAGTCCATCATTCGGGAGGGGCACCGGCCGCGGTAAGCCCCTCCCGGTTTGTTGAAGGGATTTTTATGCGCAAAGACGCCAGCACGGCGACAAACCAGGCTCCGACGCCCTACACCGCAGAACAGATTCAGGTTCTGGAGGGGCTGGAGGGTGTTCGCAAGCGCCCGGCGATGTACATTGGCAGCACCGGGCCGGATGGGCTGCACCACCTCCTCTATGAGGTGGTCGACAACTCTGTCGATGAGGCGCTCGCCGGCCGGTGCACGCAGATCGACGTCGTGCTCCACAAGGACGGCAGTGCCACCGTGATTGACAACGGCGCCGGCATTCCGGTTGATCCGATCCCCAAGATCGGCCGCCCGGCGGTTGAAGTCGTGCTGACCACCTTGCACGCCGGTGGAAAGTTCGGAGGCGGCGGATACAAGATCTCCGGCGGCCTGCATGGGGTCGGCGTTTCGGTGACCAACGCGCTGTCCGAGTGGCTGGAGGTGGAGGTCTGGCGCGACGGCAAGGCGTGGAAGCAGCGGTTTGCCCGCGGCAAGAAGACCGCGGCGCTGGCGAAAACGGGCAGCACGCGCAAGACCGGCACGCGCGTCACCTTCAAACCCGACCGGCAGGTGATGACCGCAACCGACTTTGATGCCGCCACGATCGCGCAGCGGCTGGACGACATCGCCTATCTCAACAAAGGCCTGGTCATCACGATCCGCGACGAGCGCAGCGGCGAGGACAAGACCTTCAAGCACGCCGGCGGTATCGCCGAGTTGGTAGCGAACCTGAATCGCACCAAGACCAAGCTCACCGCCGTGATGCACACCGTGAAAGAGCGCGACGGTGTGGAAGTGGAGTGCGCCCTCCAGTACAACGAGTCGTACCTGGAACACATGCTTACGTACGTCAACACCATCCCGACGACCGAGGGCGGCACGCACCTGGCGGGATTCCGCACGGCCCTGACGCGGGCCGTCAATGACCACGCCCGGCGCAGCGGGCTGCTCAAGAACGGGGACCCGACGCTCTCCGGTGACGACGTGCGGGAGGGGCTCACGGCCGTCCTGAGCATCAAGTTGCCCGAGCCGCAGTTTGAGGGGCAGACCAAGACCAAGCTGGGCAACACCGAGGTGAAGGGACTGGTCGAATCCGCCGTCGGGGACTGGCTCGACGAGTGGCTGGAAACCCACCCGGCCGATGCGAAGCGCATCGTGGCCAAGGCGCTGACCGCAGCCCGCGCGCGGGAGGCCGCCAAGCAGGCCCGTGATCTGGTCCGGCGCAAGAACGCGCTGGACGTTTCGCCCCTGCCGGGCAAGCTGGCCGACTGCGCCGAGGACGACGCCGAGGCGTCTGAAATCTTCATCGTGGAGGGCGAGAGCGCCGGCGGGTCTGCCAAGCAAGGGCGCGACCGCCAGTTCCAGGCGATTCTGCCCATTCAGGGCAAGATCCTGAACGTGGAGAAGGCGCGCGAAGACAAGATGGTGCAGCATGAGGAGATCCGCGCCATTATTACGGCGATGGGCACCGGGTTCGGCGAGAGCTTCAAGTTTGACGACCGCCGTTACGACCGGCTGATCATCATGTGCGACGCGGATGTGGACGGCAACCACATCCGCACCCTGCTGCTCACGTTCTTCTATCGGTACATGCGGCCGCTGATCGAACACGGCAAGGTGTACATTGCCCAGCCGCCGCTGTACCTGATTAAGAGCGGAAAGGAGCGCCGGTACGCCTATTCCGATGAAGAGCGGCAGGTGGGGATTAAGGAACTGGAGCGAAAGGGCGTCAAGCCCGAAGTGCAGCGCTACAAGGGTCTGGGGGAGATGAACCCCGACCAGCTGTGGGAGACCACCATGAACCCGGCGACCCGCACGCTGCTCCGGGTGGAAGTTGACGACGCCGCCGAGGCCGACGAAATCTTCACCAAACTCATGGGTGAAGAAGTGGAGCCCCGGCGGGACTTCATTGTGAAATACGCACGCGAAGTACGCAATCTCGACATCTAAACGGGAACGCGGGATCGCGGGAACGCGGTGTAGCGACGTATTCGGGATTGAACTGTTTCGCGTTCCCCGTTCCCCCGTTCCCGTCTTCTTGAGGTGATGTAGATGGCATTGGCCGACGAAAGCCGCATCCTCCCCAGGCCCATCGAGGAGGAGATGCGGACCTCCTACCTCGACTACGCGATGTCCGTCATCGTCAGCCGGGCGCTGCCGGACGCGCGCGACGGGCTGAAACCCGTGCAGCGCCGCATCCTGTTCGGGATGCTGGAGGCAGGGTTGCGGCCCGACCGCCCGTACCGGAAATCCGCGGCGGTGGTTGGCGACGTGATGAAAAAATACCATCCCCATGGCGATGTCCCGATCTATGAGTCGCTGGTGCGGATGGCCCAGCCCTGGTCGGTCCGCTACCCGCTGGTCGACGGGCAGGGGAACTTTGGCTCGATCGACGGCGACCCGCCGGCGGCGATGCGATATTCGGAGTGCCGCCTCACGCCGCTGGCGATGGAACTTCTGGCCGACATCGACCGGGACACCGTCGACTTTATCCCCAACTATGACGAGTACGAGAAAGAACCGGTGGTGCTGCCCGCCAAGGTGCCGCACCTGCTGATGAACGGCGCCTCCGGCATCGCCGTCGGCATGGCCAGCAACATCCCTCCCCACAACCTGGGCGAGCTGGTGGACGGCCTGGTGACGATGATCGACGATGCGGACACCAGCGACGAGGCGCTGATGAAGATCATCAAGGGCCCCGATTTCCCCACGGGCGGGATCATTCTCGGCCGCGACGGGATCAAGGCCGCGTACACCACCGGGCGGGGCAGCATCACGCTGCGGGCCAAGGCTGAGATGGAGGAACTGAAAGGGGGGCGCACGGCCGTCATCGTCACCGAGATTCCCTACATGGTGAACAAGGCCGCGCTGATTGCGCGCATCGCCGAGCTGGTGCGCAACAAGAAGCTGGCCGGGATCTCGGATCTGCGCGATGAATCCGACCGCAGCGGGATGCGGATCGTGATGGAACTGCGCCGCGACGCCAACCCCCAAATCGTGCGGAACCAGTTGTACAAGCACACGCAAATGCAGACCACCTTCGGTGCCAACATGCTGGCCCTGGTGGCGGGCGTGCCGCGCACGCTGAAGCTGCGCGAGATGCTGAACCACTATCTCCAGCACCGCCGCACGGTGGTGATTCGCCGCACCAAGTTCGAGTTGAGCCGCGCCGAGGAACGGGCGCACATCCTCGAAGGTCTCAAGATTGCGCTGAAACACCTGGACGCCGTAATCGAGCTGATTAAGAAGTCCAAGGATGTGCCGGCTGCGCGCGAGGGGCTCCGGAAGCGGTTCAAGCTCAGCGAGCGGCAGGCGGACGCGATTCTGGACATGCGGTTGCAGCGCCTCACCGCGCTGGAGCGTGAGAAGATCGATGAAGAGTACAAAGTGCTGGTGAAGGACATCGCCCGGTATAAGGAGATGCTGCGCGACGCCACGTCGGCCCGGCCAAAGCTGATCATGGCAGCGGTGCGCGCCGAGCTGCTGGAGATGAAGGAGAAGTACGGCGACTCGCGGCGCACCCGGATCACCAGCCGGGAGGCCGAGGAATTTGAGGCTGAGGACCTGATCCCCGACGTGGACGTGGTGATCAGCCTCACCCACAATAACTACATCAAACGGCAGCCCCTGGAAACATACCGCCTGCAGCGGCGCGGGACACGCGGCGTGATCGGGGTAGCCACCAAGGAAGAGGACTTCGTGGAGCAGGTGCTGACCACCACCAACCACGCCTTCCTGCTGTTCTTCTCCGACCGCGGGAAGGTGTACCGGATGAAGGCGCACGAGGTGCCGGAGGCAGGCCGCACCGCCCGCGGCACGTCGATGGTGAACCTGCTGGCGCTGGCACAGGGCGAGCGCCTCAACGCCATGATTGCCCTGCGCTCATTCGAGGACACGGGCAGCGTCTTCATGGTCACGCAGCGGGGCATCGTCAAGCGCACCGGCCTGATGGAGTTCATCAACGCCAAGCGGGCCGGCATCTTCGCCATCACGCTGGACCGCGCGGACAGTCTCGTCGGCGTCAAGTTGATCGCCAAGGACGCGCAGATCGTGCTGGCCACGCAACAGGGCAAGGCTATCCGCTTCAAAGCCGGGCAGGTCCGCGAGATGGGCCGCGGGGCCAGGGGCGTGCGGGGCATCCGGCTCCGGTCCGGGGACGCGGTCGTGGGCGTGGCCGATGCGAAGGAAGGACGCGCCCTGCTGACGGTGACGGAGCTGGGCCTGGGCAAGCGCACCCCGATGGGGCAATATCCCACCAAGAGCCGCGGCGGCATGGGCGTGATCAATGTGAAGATCACCAAGAAGGCGGGAGCGGTGGTCAGCGTCCGCGCGGTGGACGACGACGACGAGATCCTGCTCGGGACGACCGGTGGGGTCTTCAACCGTATTCCGGTGGCGCAGATTTCGGTGATGAGCCGCCACGCGCAGGGCGTGCGTGTCCTGAAGCTGGGTGAGGGGGAGAAGCTGGCCGCGGTGGCCCGCATCTCGGCGAAGGAGTAGCCGGTGGATCCCGCCGTCCGTCCCTGGCGGCACGTGCTCGCTGCCCTAGGCGTGATCGGCATCAGCGTGGCCTTGCACGAAGCGGCGCACGCCGTCACGGCTGCGCGCGCCGGTGCGAAGGTGAAGGAGGTCGGCATCGGCTTCGGCCCTCCCCTGTTCCGCCTGCGGGTACGCGGCCTGCCGCTGGTGGTGCGGATGTTGCCGGTGGGGGGCTACGCTGCTGTGGATCAGGACCAGCTCCCGCCGCCCCGCAGGATCCCGATGCTGCTGGCCGGGCCGCTGGCCAACATTACCGTCGGATTGCCGCTGATGGTGGCCTTCCGCCGCTATCCCGTACAGATGCCGTCTGACGGCAAGCGGGTGGGGATGGCCGGGTTCGCCGGAACTCTGGCGGCATTGATCCGGGCCGCGGCGCAGGGCCCTGGCTCCATCGCGCGGCTGGCCGGCTCCCTCAACGTCGGCCTGGGCCTGGCAAATCTGCTCCCGGTCTACCCGCTGGACGGCGGCCACGTGGTGATGAGCATGATGGAAATGCGCGGCGTCCCGCAGGAAACCCGCCACAGATTCGCCCGCCTGACGTCGGTTGCGTTCCTGCTGCTGGCGCGGGCGGCCATGCTCGGCGACCTACGCCGGCTTTCAGCCGGCGTGGAAACAGGGAAGCGCGGAAACGCGGAAGCGCGGAACTAAGAATGCAGTGGTTCCCGCGTTCCCCCGTTCCCGCGTTCCCGTCAGTTTGAGCTGTCGTGTCCGTCACCGTCCGCACCGCAACTCCGGACAGCGCGCAGCTCCCCCTCCGCATCGGGGGGCGCGCGGCCGGCCCGGACGAATGGGATCAGTGGAGCGAGGAGCCTGGGCATGACCTCGTCGCGCTGATCGACGGCCGGGTGGTGGGGGGCGTGCACGTCAGCCTGGTCAGTCGCAGCGAAGCGTGGCTGGAGAATCTCCGTGTCCTTCCCGACGCGCAGGGCCGAGGCATCGCCGCGCAACTGGTGAAAGAGGCGGAAGCGGTGGCCCGGCGGTACGGAGCTGCGATGGCACGCACCGCCATCCCGGCGCACGAGTATGCGGCTCAGGCGGTGGCTGAGCGCGGGGGATATAAACCGTCGCTGCGGTGCGTGGTGGTCGAAGCGCCCCTACCCTCCGGCCCCACGCACATCCCGTATGACGCACCGGTCGACGCGCTCGGGCCTGATCGCGCACCCGAGCTGTTGCGGTTTTTGGAATCGACGTCGGCGCTGGCAGCCTGGCGCCGCCTGGTGCCGCTGGGATGGCGGTTCCGCCGGATCGTCCCGGACCTGGTGCGGGGGCTGCTGATGGATCGTCGCGCGCTGGCGGCGTTGCATCCGGGCGCACAGGTCCCCGCCGTGCAGGCGGCCGCGGTGTTCGCGGTGCGCCAGGACGCCGCCGTGGTGTCCGTGATCGACGGGACTCCGCCTGGCATGCAGGCCGTGTTCGGCGCTGTGGTGGAAGCCGCACGGGCGCGTGAAGCCACGCGGACCGCTCTGCTGGCCCCGGACCTGCGGTCGCTCGAGGTGCTGGGTGTACGTAGTTGGGCGCCTCACCCGTGGTGTCCGGAAGGCCTCGTGGTCGTCGAGAAGAGTCTCGCATCGTAAGTTGGGGGTTCGGCAGGGCCCCACACAGGAAGCGCCTGCTCGTCTGACGAAATCCATCGACGCTACCCTTTCGCAATCACATACCTTGGTCTGATCTCTTGGGAGGTGGTCCAGGCATGAGTAACGGTGCGACGAAGGCACCGGTCTCCCAGATCGTTGTCGGCGTGATCATCGCCGCCCTGGTCGCCGGTGTTGCCGGATACTGGGCCGGGACGCAGCGCGGCGGGGGGATGGCAAAGGCCGAAGAGCGCAAGCTGGAAATCTTCCACTGGTGGACGGCCGGTGGCGAGCGCGAGGCTGCCGATGCCATGTTCAAGGCCCTAAAGGCGAAGTACCCTGACATTCAGCTCGTGGAGAATCCGGTGGCCGGTGGTGGCGGCGTCAGCCACCGCGTCGTCCTGCAGGCGCGGTTGTCGGCCGGGATTCCGCCTGACACCTGGCAGACCCTCGGGGGCGCCGAATTGAAGTCGTACGTGGACGGTGGCTACCTGGAGCCGCTCGATAGCCTCTACACGGAGTTGAAATATACCGACGCCATCCCCAAACCGCTGGCGAACGCGGTGACCATCGGCGGCCACCCCTACGTGGTCCCGCTGAACATGCACATTCAAAACATCTTGTACTATGACAAGAAGCTCTTCGATGAGCTGGGGCTCCGGCCACCCACAACATTCGATCAACTGCTGGCCGCCGCCAAGGCGATCAAAGCTGCGCGGCCGAAGATGTCGCCGCTGGCGCTGGGCTCCAAGGAAAAGTGGGAAGCCGCCTTCGTGCTGGATAGCCTCCTGCTGGAGGTCGGCGGCGCTGAGCACTATGTGAAGCTTTACAAGGGCGAGGTGGACGTTGCTGCCGATCCGGCCTTCAAGACGGCCTTGGAGCGGTTGAACACCCTGAGGCCCTATATCTACGCGTCCCACCCCCAGCTGACCTGGGATGAGTCCTGCGGATTGGTGGTCTCCCATGACTCCGCGATGGTCATCATGGGGACGTGGGCCATCGGCTACTTCAAGAGCCGCGGCTGGACTCCCGGCACCGACTTTGGCGCCGTGACGTTCCCGCAGCAACCGGAGCGCGTCCTGCTGTTCCACCCGGATACCTATGGTCTGGCGAAAGGCGCGCCGCATGCCAAAGCCACGATGGACTGGCTGAAGGTTGTGGCGTCGGCCGACCTGCAGGTGCCGACCGATGTGACGCAGGGCGGGTTGTTCGCACGGCTGGACATCGACCCCGGGCAGTTCCCTGACCCGATTCGCCAGGAACTACAGACCTATGTGCGCGGCAACCCCGGTAAGCTGATTCTGGATCAGCATGGCAGCATCGCGCCGTTCAGCTTCACGCAGGCCTACTGGGACGTCGCCGCGGGCTTCACCGCTAAACCTGACGTTGCCGGTACCGTGAAGGCCGTCAGTGAGCTGTTCACCACATACAAAGTGCAGGAGGGCGCGGCGTGGTATCAGTGGCCTTAAATGTGACTACGGAGCCACCTAGCCGTTCGTCCAAGTATTGCAACGTATGTAACTAGGAGCGGCTGTTCGGTCGATGCAACCAGGTTCCGGGCAGGGGTCCCTCACGGGCAACCATCTCGTGAGGGACCTGCCATTTTCCCTCTAATGCTGTGAGTACCTCGAGCCACGCCGTCCGGTTCGCCCGCGTCAGGGAAGCGGCCCCGTTCGCGCTCCCCCTGCTGGTGTTCCTGCTCGTGTTGTATGGCATGCTGGCCTGGACTGTCTACACCTCGCTCTCGGACTGGCAGGGCACCGCGCCCAATTACACGTTTGCCGGCCTGAAATGGTACCGCTTCATGGTCGGCCTGGACAGATTCTGGGTCGATCTCGACAACAACCTGCGGTGGCTGGTCCTCGGGGTCGTTCCCACCACGGTCCTGGCCCTGTGCGTCGCCTACCTGCTGGAAATCGGTGCGGTCCGGGGGATCGAGGCGTACCTGCGCACGCTGGTGCTCTACCCCGCGGCGATGTCGTTTGTCGTGACGGGGACGATCTGGTCGTGGATGTACCAGGCCGATCGCGGTGTGCTCAACACCCTGCTGCGCGCGGCCGGCCTGGAGAGGCTGACAAGTGGGTACACCACCGACCCGGCGACCGCCACCTACTGGCTGATCCTGATCTTCGTCTGGCAGTATCTGGGGCTTGCCGTGCTCATCCTGCAGGCGTCATTTCGCAGCGTTGAGTTGCAGGAGATGGTGGAGTCGGCCACGCTCGACGGCGCCTCGCGCCTGCGAATTCTCATTGCGGTCCTGATCCCGAACATTCGCGGCGGGATCCTGGTGGTGGTCTCGCTGTTGCTCATTTCCGCCCTGAAGGTCTTTGACATCGTCTATGTCGTGACGTTCGGCGGTCCGGGGTACGCCACGGATGTGCTGGCGCTGTTCCAGTTCATCGCCACGTACCAGCAGCACCTGGTGGCCCTCGGGTCCGGGCTGGCGGTGGTGATCTTCGCCCTGGCGTTCATCATCATCATTCCCTACACCATCTACGCCCTGCAGCGGTGGTTTGAATGAGACTGCGGCTGACCCCGCTGCGGGCGCTGGTACTGGTGATGGTGGCGGCGTTGTCGGTGGTCTACATTCTCCCCGTCTATGTGATGATGGTGACGTCATTGAAGACTCCGCTGGAGATCACCCAGCGGCAGTACCTGCTGCCCAGCGGAAATTTGCAGTTTGGCAACTTCGCCACCGCGCTGCGGCTGGTCTTCCCGTCGCTGGTGAATTCCTCGGTCATCAGCCTGACCGTCACTGCCCTCTCCGTGTTCGTCGGCGGACTGGGCGGGTACTTCCTGGCCAGGTTCCGGTGGCCGGTGACGAAGGTCCTCTTCGTGTTGCTGGCGATTGCCCTGTACCTCCCCTACCAGGCAGTGTTGATCCCCTTGGTGCGGCTCATGGCCACGACCAGGCTGGCCCTCACGCATTTCGGGTTGATCCTCAGCTATCTGATCCTCAACGTGCCCCTGGCCGCGATCCTGATGGCTACATTCTTTTTCTCGGTGCCGCGCGAACTGGAAGAGTCGGCTGAGGTGGACGGCGCTTCGCGGCTGCAGATCTTCTTCCGAATCGTGTCGGTGGTGGCGCTGCCCGGGTATGCGTCGACCGCGATCCTGGTGTTCATCCAGGTGTGGAATGAGTTTCTCCTGGCCCTGACCCTGGTCACGCCGTACACCACGACCATCCAGGTGAAGCTCAACGACATTAAGGGGAGCTACGTCGCGTTGTACAATCTGCAGATGGCCGCCGCCCTGATCACCGTGCTGGTGCCGCTGACCTTCTTTCTGTTCCTCGGCAAGTATTTCATCCGTGGTATCCTGGCCGGCGCGCTCAAAGGATAAGACATGCCAAAAACTGCGTCTGCTTGGTCTTCTTAGTCTACTTGGTCTTCTTGGTCTACCTGATTCGAATACGTGTGAGGCTTGGAGACCAAGAAGACTAAGTAGACCAAGTAGACTAAGGAGACGTTGTTAATGGATTCGCAGTGTAGCCTTCATGTGTTGGCGGCAGACGTTGTCGTTCAGGACGACAGCGCCGTGCTGCTGGTACGGCCCACGACCCCTCATGACGGCGCCGAAGGCTGGCGCCTCCCTGCGGAGAGGCTACGGTTTGGTGAGGCGCCGGAGGCCTGCGCACGGCGTCTCTTGAAAGAGCAACTGGGCCTGGAACCGGAGTGGGTCGCACTGGCCGAGGTGGAGTCGTCGGTGGACGGCGCTGTGTGGAGCCTGACCTTTCATTTCAAGTGCGATGCGGATCGCCGGCCGGTGGCGGGGCCGGCGATTGCCGAGGCGCGATTCTTCCAGATCGAGCACCTTCCCGCTACCGCGCATGGAAGACGGGAGCGCGAGATCGTGTATCGCGTGGTGACAGCGGCGTGACGGAGTTACTGTATCTGCACGATAGTTACATGCGGGAGTTTGATGCGACTGTGGAGTCACAGGGCGGCCAGGCCGTGGCGCTGGACCGCACGGCGTTCTTTATCGGCGGAGGCGGCCAGCCCGCGGACACAGGGCTGCTGCGGTGGGCCGGCGGCGAGAGTCGTGTGGGTGAGATACGCAAAGACGCCGACGGCGTGTGGCATGTGCTGGAGGGAACCCTGCCTTCCGTCGGGACGCCTGTGCGTGGGATTGTCGAGTGGGAGCGCCGGTACGCCATCATGCGGCATCACTCCGCGCTGCACGTGCTCGTCGGCGTGGTCTACAAACAGTTCAACGCGCTGGTCACCGGGGGCGCGATCTACCCCGATCGTGCGCGGATGGATTTCTCGCTGGAGAACCTCGACAAAGAACGCGTCGCCGCGATCGAAGCGGAGGCCAACCGCGTCATTGCAGGGGGCCGCCGCATCCTGGTGCGTTTTGTGTCGCGGGAGGAATTTGAGCGGTCTGATCTGACGCGCCTGGCCCGGAATTTATTGCCGGCGGAGATCCGCGAGGTCCGCGTGGTGGAGATCGAGGGTTTCGATGCACAGGCCGACGGCGGAACGCACGTGCAGAATACCACGGAGATCGGGCGCCTGGCGATTACGAAGACGGAGAACAAAGGGAAGATCAACCGCAGACTGGAGATCGCGCTGCTGAGGGAATAGAGACAGAGGAGGACTCCTCCGCGCTCGACGCTAACCATATCATGCGCTCCCCGGAGGTCAGACCGTATGCAGTGGCGGTCCGCTGGCGATCTCTTCGACCGGTTGCGCCGCATGGTCAGGGCGCTGGACCTCGACTATGTCGATGTGCGGCGGATTCGCTGCGTCCGGGTGATCGGGTCGCGCGCCAATGCCCTGGCGCGCATCTGGGGGTTACCGCCCGTGTTTCAGGATGCGCTGCGCCTCCGCCCCCATTATGTGATTGAGTTCATGGTGCCCGCATTCGACCGCCTCCCCCGCGAGGAACAGGACCGCGTCATCATCCACGAGCTCCTGCACATCCCCAGGACGTTTAGCGGAGGGATCAGGCCGGAACGCTCACCCTCGATGAGTATCAACCGGCACACCGTAGAGCGCTACTACCGGCAATACCTGGCCGCGATGCGACAAACGCAACGACGGGAATAGGCCTGCTCATCCCCAATCCCGTAGTTTTCCTGGCGTTTCCCGTTTCCCGCTTCCCGATTCCGTTAGTTGCTATAATCTCCACAATGACCGCGATAGACGGCGGTACAACGCTGGTTGGCGTCATCGGCGATCCCGTGGCGCACTCGTTATCCCCGCGAATGCATAACGCCGCGTTCGATGCGCTGGAGATGAACTGGAGGTACGTCGCCTTTCGCGTGGCGCCTGCGGGATTGGGGCAGGCGCTGCGGGGACTCGTTGCGCTAGGGATGGTGGGGGTCAACATCACCATCCCGCACAAAGAATCCGCCGTGGGATTGCTCGATGAACTGGACAGTCTGGCACGTCAGATTGCGGCCGTCAACACCGTGCGCGTGTCCGGCGGCCGGCTGATGGGATTCAACACAGATGCCGCGGGAGTGGTGGACGCCTTGACCTCTGACGGTGGGATGCCGGTGTCGGGTCGCCCCTGCGTCGTGGTCGGGGCGGGCGGCGGCGGACGGGCGGCCGCGTTTGCGCTGGCCGCGGCAGGCGCCTCGCGCATCACCGTGCTCAACCGGACTGAACGCAAAGCGCGGAACCTGGCCGACGCGGTGCACCGTGCCGCTCCAGGCTGCAAGGTTGAGCCCGCTCCGCTCGCCCCCGAGACGATCAGCCGCGCGGTCGAAGATGCTGAGATTGTCGTCCATGCCACCGCGGCGACGATGTCCGCGGCGATGGGCGGCGGCGGGGGCCGGGCCGACTGGCTACAGGCGCTGGCCCGCGGACTGCGCCAGGGCATGGCGGTGCTGGACATGGTGTACACTCCGGCGTGGACCGAGCTGCTTGGCGCGGCGAAGTCGGCCGGCGCCGCGGCCGTGAGCGGCCTCTCCATGCTGGTCTTCCAGGGGGCCCGCAGCTTCGAGCTGTGGACCGGACGGCCCGCGCCCCTGGATGCAATGCGGCGGGCCGTCGGACTCACCGAACTGCCGTTGAAACGTTGAAGCGTTGGAGCGTTGAAGCGAACATGCTGAATTGTCGTGATCCTAGGTTTCCATGGCTTTCACGTTTTAACGTTTCAACGTTTCAACGTTCCAACGATCGGTTGGAGAGGTCACGCCGATGCTCCGCTTTCTGACGGCCGGGGAATCTCATGGGAAGGCGCTGACCGCGGTCGTGGAGGGGCTGCCGGCCGGGCTGGCGGTGAGCGAAGACGACATCAACGCGCAGATGCTCCGCCGCCAGCAGGGCTACGGCCGGAGTGTGCGGATGAAGCTGGAAGCAGACCGGGTCGAGATCGTCTCGGGCCTGATGGGCGGGCAGACCATCGGGGGCCCAGTTGCGTTGCGCATCGAGAACCGCGATGCCCGGGTCAGTGAACCGCCGCTCACACGACCGCGTCCCGGCCATGCCGATCTCGTCGGCTCCATGAAGTTCGGCTTTGAGGACGCCAGGCGCGCGCTGGAGCGTGCCAGCGCGCGGGAAACCGCGGCCCGGGTAGCGGCCGGCACGTTGTGCCGGAAGCTGCTCCACGAGTTCGGTATCGAGGTCTCCAGCCACGTAGTGGAGATCGGCGGCGTCGCGATCCGCACCCGTCCGGAGCAGTGGGATGACATTCCGGCAGCGGCGGAGGCTTCGGAGCTACGCTGCGTCGATCCAGGCGCGGAAGAAGAGATGCGTGCCGCGATCGACGATGCGCGCAAACGTGGTGACACCCTCGGTGGGGTGTTCGAGGTCGTCGCCCTGGGCGTCCCGCCGGGATTGGGCAGCTACGTGCACTGGGATCGCAAGCTGGATGGCCGCCTGGCCCAAGCGGTGATGTCCATTCACGCCGTCAAGGGGGTCGAAGTCGGTCCGGGATTCGAGATGGCCCGCACGCCCGGTTCTCGCGCGCACGACGAGATCTTCTGGGCCCGCGACCGTGGCTTTTACCGAGAGACCAACCGCGCGGGCGGCACTGAGGGCGGGGTGACCAGCGGCGCGCCGGTAGTGGTGCGGGGCGCGATGAAGCCTCTCTCGACGCTGATGTCTCCCCTGCGGTCGGTCGATATGACAACGAAGGAAGCGATCACCGGCGCGGTCGTGCGCAGCGACGTGTGCGCGGTCCCGTCCGCCGGCGTCGTGGCAGAATCCATGGTCGCCTATGTCCTCGCCGACGCATTCCTGGAGAAATTTGGCGCGGACGCCATCCCCGACATTCGCGCGGCGTACGAACACTATCTCACGAGGATCAAAGAGATGTAATTCTGATAACTGCGTCGACTTGGTCTGCTTGGTCTTCTTAGTCTACTTTGCCTGCAAGCCTAGGCGGACGGCCAGGTAGGTAGACCAAGAAGACCAAGTAGACCAAGAAGACTAAGTAGACGTAGTCAGAATGCGGAGCGGCCAGTCGGATGCGGAATGTCGTGCTGATCGGGTTCATGGGCACCGGGAAAAGCGAGGTCGGCCAGTCGCTGGCGCGCCGGCTGGGATGGACGTTCATCGACACCGACCGTCGCATCGAAGCGCGGCAGCGGGCCACGGTGGCCCAGATTTTCGCCCGGCACGGCGAGGAGTACTTCCGCACCGTGGAGGCGAGCGTCGTCGCGGAGGCCGCGGCGCGGCGTGATGCCGTGATCGCCACCGGCGGCGGCGTGGTGCTGCGTCCAGAGAACATGATGGACCTCCGGCGCCACGGGTGGATCGTGTCCCTGACCGCGCCTGTCGACGTGCTGGTCAAGCGCCTGGGCGAGGCCAAGAGCCGGCCGTTGCTGCGCGGCGACGTCCGGGAAAACGTCGTCCGGCTCCTCGATCAACGCCGGCCTCTCTACCGCGATGCGGACCTGCTTGTCGATGTGTCCGACGCGACAGCGGACCGCGTCGTTGAGGCGATCGTGGCGCTGTTGCGAGCGCGCGAGCGCACCACCATCTCCGTGCGCCTGGCCGACCGGACGTACCCGATCCACGTCGGGGACGGGATCATGCCGCTCCTGCCTGCGGATCTGGCGGAGCTGAACGCCGGCACGAAGATCGCGGTAGTCTCGCACCGCGCGCTGCTGCGGGGTCCCGGGGCGAAGTTGCTGGCGGTGTTGCGGACCGGGGGATACGAGGGGTTTCCGATCGCGGTGCCGGCGGGTGAGGCCAGCAAGAGCCTGGCCGCCGCCGCGCACCTCTATTCGCGGCTGGCCCGGGCCCGTCTCGACCGCTATAGCACGCTGATCGCGCTGGGCGGTGGGGTCATCGGTGATCTTGCCGGGTTTGTCGCGGCCACGTACATGCGTGGGATCCAGCTGGTCCACGTGCCCACGACGCTGCTGGCGATGGTGGACAGCAGCATCGGCGGCAAGACCGGGGTGAATCACGCAGGGGCGAAGAACCTGGTCGGCGCGTTTTACCAGCCCGCGCTCACGGTCGCGGACGTGCGGACGCTCGCCACACTGCCGGAGCGTGAGCTGCGCAGCGGCCTGGCGGAGGTGATCAAGACGGCGGTGATCGGGGACGCCGCGCTGTTCGAGTTCCTGGAACAGCACCTGCCGGCGGTGCTCCGCCGGGACACCGCGGCCCTGGTCGAAGTGATCTCGCGCTGCGCTGCGTTCAAGGCCCGGGTGGTGGAGGTCGATGAGCGCGAGCGATCGGAACGCCGCATCCTCAATTATGGACACACCATCGGACATGCGGTGGAGGCCGCGGCCGGATTCCGACGTTTGACCCACGGCGAGGCGATCGCCATCGGCATGGCGCTGGAGGCCCGCATGGCGCAACGTCTGGGGGTGGCCGGCGCAGAGGTGGTGGAGCGACAGGACACGCTGCTGGCCCGAGCGGGATTGCCGACCAAGCTGGGCGCCGTGAACCGCCGGGCGGTGTGGCGGGCAATGGCGCTGGATAAGAAAATCCGCGACGGCGTGCTGCGCTGCGCGCTGCCGGTAGGCATCGGTGAAGTCATCCGCGAACAGGAAGTGCCGGACACTCTGCTGCGGGAGGTGCTGGCCGGTGCCCAGGATTCTCGTCGTCTACGGCCCTAACCTCAACTTGCTCGGCGAGCGGGAACCCCACATCTACGGCCGCGAGTCGATGCAGGAGATCAACGCGAAACTGGCTGAGCTCGCCCGGCGGGAGGACGCGGAGGTGGAGTTCTACCAATCCAACAGCGAGGGCGCCATCATTGACCGTCTGCACGCCGCCCGCAAGGACAGCGACGCCGTGGTGATCAACGCGGGGGCACTGTCGCATTACAGCTACGCGCTGCGCGATGCCATCGCCGCCATTCAGATCCCGGTGATCGAAGTGCACATGACGAATGTCGTGGCCCGGGGGGAGTTCCGCTCGACCCTGGTCCTCGCCCCGGCATGCCAAGGCGTCGTCTACGGCTTCGGAGCGAACAGTTTCCTTCTTGGACTGCGCGCCGCCATTGAGGTTGCGCGCGACCGCGCCGCCGCGCCGCCGCGGGGGTCGTGAGGCATGCATATCCGCGGCATCCGTGGGGCGACGACGGTCGAGGAGAATTCCGAGCCGGCCGTGCTGGACGCCACGCGTGAGCTCCTGCGGCGGCTGGCGCAAGACAATAACATCGAGCCTGACGAGATCGCCGCGATCCTGTTTACCTGCACCCCGGACCTCACCGCCGCCTTCCCCGCGGAGGCGGCGCGCCAGCTGCAGTGGACGCACGTCCCGCTGATGTCCGCCATGGAGATCGGCGTCCCCGACAGCGTCTTGATGTGCATCCGCGTGTTGATCCTGTGGAACACGGCCCGGTCGCAGGAAGAGATTGTGCACGTGTACCTGCGGCGGGCCGCATCGTTACGGCCCGATCTCAGCCGCCGTTGACAACCTACACAATTAACTGATGATTTCAAATGCGAAGCAGCCAGTGATGTTTGTTGCCCGTGATTGTGTAGGTTGTGTAGTTTGTGTGGATTGTGTTGGTTGAATGGCGATGGAGCTCGTGGTATCGCCCGCGCGTCGTCTGAGGGGTCGTGTCCGGGTCCCGGGCGACAAATCCATTTCTCATCGGGCGGCGCTGATCGGTGCGCTGGCGCGCGGCGACACCGTGATCCATAACTTCCTGCGCGCCGACGACTGCCTGCATACGGTCAGCTGCCTGCGCGCGCTGGGCGTGGGGATCGAGGACGAGGGCAGCCGTCTCATCGTGCGCGGAATGGGGCCGCGGTGGCGCGCCCCGATGACTCCGCTGGACGCGGGAAACTCAGGAACCACGATGCGGCTGCTGGCGGGGATCCTGGCCGGGCAGCCCTTCCAAACCGAGCTGACTGGCGACGCGTCGCTCCGGACCCGGCTGATGGATCGCATCGTGGAGCCGCTGTCGCGGATGGGCGCGCGGATTGTCGCGTCGGGTGACGGGCGGTTCCCGCCCCTGCGGATTACCGGCGGATCCCT